>DAIOUZ010000216.1:0-2927 GCA_036759285.1 Candidatus Limiplasma sp.
GCCTACTGCGATGCCGTGCGCCAGTCGTTCGGGTTCGACGCCTGGTTTGACCACTACTACACGTCCGAGCAGTTCAACGGCGCTCCGAAAGAGGAGATCTTCCTGACCATCCGGGACGAGGTGGCTGGTCCGTATATCGCCGTGGGCGATCGATATAAGGATTTGGAACTCGCGCGCGCGCACGACCTGACGAGCATAGGCTGTTTGTACGGCTATGGCTCGCGGGAAGAGCTCAAGGGAGCCACCAAGCTCGCAGAGCGTCCGGAAGACATACCCGCGTTGGTTCGCGAGATTGACGAGGCCCGGCAACAGCGCGGATAGCTGCGTATGCCGAGGTGCTTGGGTTGGAAGGATAGAAATGGCTTTTTACACGATGGACGACTTGTTCAATGAAACGCGATGACTTATAAACCCATACGAAAATGAGATTCTTTGTCAAAACACTCTTTTTTCTCGTTGTTGTCTTGCTGATAGCCTGCGCCAAGCACAACACGCCACCACCCGAAGAGGAGGATATGCTCTATCGCGTGGAGTGCTTTCACCAAAAGAGGCCGGACAGCGCTTTTCGTGCCCTCGACACACTTGACGTTAGCGTCTTGTCAAAGAAGGAACGTGCGCATTATTGCCTTCTTTTGGCACGGACGATGGCTATTCTGTATATGGACCAAACCGTGATAGATTCCCTTATTGACGAGGCCGAACACTATTATTCGGGCAGCGATGATAAGTATTACGAAGCCATGACCTATTGGCAAAAAGGGTGGAAAACCTCGGTGAGCGACAGAATGGACTACCGCCAAAAGGCTTTGCAAACCATTGAGCAATGCAAGCATGTGGACAAACGTCTGGTGCAGTATTCCGAAACGCCTACCGATGAGCGGGACGTAATCGACCGCTTGAAATATGCCATCTACCAACGCTTAGGCATGTCGTATGTCGGGAGCGGATATCTCAAGGACGGCATCAAGTACCTGAAACTCTCGGAACAGTATTACGAGGCGATGAACCGTTATGAGCTGCATTTGGCTTCGGCTTATATGCTCAGCCATGCCTACACAATGATTAATGAAAATGATAGTAGCCTGTTCTATCTCGAGAGAGGCCTGCGGTCGGCCGAAGCCATTGGCAATATTGCCGAATGCGCTTATTATCATATCGGTGTTTCGGACCATTGCCTGTATCGGCACGACACACAACAATATGCCGATGAGGAGGAACGCCTTCGACTGCTCCAACGCTCCGTAGAGGAATGTCGCGAAGCCCTCCAGCTGATGGATACCATCGATGAGCGTATGGTAAATGGTTATCGCATAGATTGTTATGGAACCATGTCGAGGGCATTCAACCTGTTGCAACAATACGACTCTTGCGTCTATTATGGCGAAATAGTGCTTGATGTTATGGGAGACGAGACCTCGAAATTTCTGCTGAAAAACCTTTACCAATCATACAAGGCCTTGGGTGATGAGGAAAACGTCGCTCGCATTTCCGAAAGGCTACTGAATCTGCCCGATGACAATGGCGCGGAGCAGAAAGCCTTGGCCGAGGTGAAAGACGACTACGACCACCATCTGGAACTGCAGCGCATGGAAAGCGCGCAGCAGGTGAGGCGTTACCGACTGTATCTATGGATTGCCATGTTGTTTGTTGTGCTGTTGGCGGTGCTTTGGCTTACTTTCCGCTATCGGAAGAACAAGGAACTGGAGTCCTTTCGCCTGCGCGAGGAAAGCCTTCGCTTGCAGTCGGCCAATGAGCGCATGACGCACGAGGCGAGCGAGAACCTGATGCGAAGGGTGAGCTATATCTACAGAAGTCATGAGGAAGATACATACCAACACATCCTCGCCGAGTTCAACTCGGTCTATCCCAAAACCATTTCCAACTTGAAGGCCGACCATCCCGACCTTACGGATGCCGAGATTGGCGTCTGCCTGCTGTCGTTCCTCTCGTTTCGCGTGAAGGAGATAGGTATTATTCTCGGTTTCAGGGAGAACACGATTTCGAAATATCGTGCCATCATCAGGAGCAAGACGGGCATCGAGGAAGTCGGGGACGTGCTGAAAGGCTATGTGAGGACTTTGAAAGAAAAGGGAAATTCGGAGCGAGTGGCAAAGAATTGAAGCTATCTGAGCAACAAAACGGGAAAATTTTTACTTTTGCCGCCATGAAAGCATTTCGTCACACGTTAGGGTTGTTTGTTTTGCTTTGCATGATAGCATGCGGGAGGATGCCGCAACATGCCACGGCGGAAGCCATGAAGGAGGCGCAAATCTTGTATGACAGCGGTTTCGTCTGCCTTCAACAGGACAGTATGATGCAGGCTTTCCCGTATTTCATCCAAGTGGCCGAAAAGCTGGAGTATCTGCCTGAGGACATGACCGATGAGGAGATGCTGCTTGCCTCGCGCGCCTATTATCAGATGGCGTATGTGTTCAGGCGAAAGATAGAGAACAATGCCGAGATAGATGCGCTGCGTTGGGCTTTGGCTTATCAGAAAAAGGTACAAGACACGACATGGATTGTCAGGACGAGCCTTGAACTGGCCCATTCCTTCGAGAACCTCATGGAAAACGACTCGGCAAGGGCTTATCTCGACAGGGTGATGCCCTTCATGGACACGGTTTCGGAAGATGTATCGGATTACATCAGTGCGCGGTCACTGTTGGCATTTCTGTATAAAGACAACCACCAACTTGACTCATGTCTTGCGGTGCAGCACGATCTCATTGCTTTCAAGACGCGGCGTGGCATGGACACCAAGGGCGATTCCATCAGTATCGGGATGCATCTGTTTTTTGCGGGGCATCGCGTCGAGGCGAAACCCTATTTGCTGAAGGTGCTGGATGCGCATTATGGCGATTTGGAGCGAGGCGTCATCATGTCGCTGTTGGCGCAGACCTACGAGGAAGAAAGCAATGCCGACAGTG
>DAIOUZ010000216.1:2937-3960 GCA_036759285.1 Candidatus Limiplasma sp.
CATAGCTTCAGCTACAACTATGCGGAAGCCGAATCGGAGCGGGTGAGCGATGGCATGTTGGCCGTGAAGCAATACGAGAACTATAAAACCCAGCGCGATGCCCGTTTGACCGTTTTGCGGGAGGGAAAACAGGCTCAAAAGACAAAAACATTGAAAGTCGTATGCATGATTGTGGCCCTGCTGTTGTTGGCGGCCGCTGTCTTTGTCGTCTATCATCGCGTCTACCGCAAGAGGATGACCCAGGAACACGAGGAAATCAAGCGCGACCTTCAGGTGGCACACGGCGCCTTGGAGGCACAAGCGCAGGAAGCCGTCAGGATGAAGGTGCGGGCTATCTACGATGACAAGCGCAACAACACTTTGGGCCGCATTCTCGAAGTGTTCAACACAACCTATCCCGAGACTTTGTCAAAACTGAAGGCCACCTATCCGGATTTGAACGAAACGGAACTCGACATCTGTGTGCTTTCCTACTTCCCCTTCCGTATGAAGGAGATCGCCGACATCCTCGAACTGCGCGAAAATACCGTGTCGAAGTACCGCTCCAACATCAAGAAAAAGACCCAAACTGAGACTATTGAGGGGCTTTGGGAACCGTTTTTTGGGTGATTTTCCCCAACTTTTTTATGGATAAATTTTTCGTAATCTATTGATTACCAAAGCTGATTCTTAGAAAAAATATGGAATGGCCGATGGAATTGGCTTTTTGGGTCTTTTTTTCATATACTTTTGTAGGAGTTAATTTTAAAAGCTACTCCTATGAAAAAGCATTTTATTTTATCCTTTCTGCTCGCGGTCGGAATGATGGTCGCGGCACAGACCCCATGGGATGGTACGGTTGCCGATGCTTACGATGGCGGAGACGGCACGCCTGGTAACCCTTACCAAATTGCTACGGCTGAGCAACTGGCCCTGTTGGCATACGAAACCAACAGTGGCGAAGGAGGCAACCCCAATTGTTACGTCCTTACCCAGGACATTAACCTGAATGGCACCAAAGGTTATTTGTGGACACCTATCGGC
>DAIOUZ010000216.1:3970-5088 GCA_036759285.1 Candidatus Limiplasma sp.
ACCGTGACAGCCGTTTGGCATCCCACCAACCCTAACATTCAACCTGCCAACCCTTTTATGGGTATTTTTGAGGGTAACGGCCATGTTGTCAGTGAGATGTATGCCAACGACAAAGATGTATTAGGCTTGTTCGGATGTACTGTCGACGCTGTTGTCAGAAATGTTCGAATCACAGAGTCAAACCTGACACTCGGCGATTATGTGGGGATGGTCGTCGGATTGTCCGTCAATACCAATATCATAAATTGTACCGCGAGCGGTGTGATAAGGGCGAACGGCAATAAGGTAGGCGGCATTGCAGGGCATTTTGTCGCTGAATACACGGGGAACGACACTGTTTTTGTCAAGGATTGTATCAGCGATTCCGAGATTAATTATGGCGACATGTATTTGGGTGGCATTGTTGGTTATACCACGATGAACAATGGCAATTTGGTCATCGAGCATTGTGTGAACCGAGGTGATATTGGAACTATGACGAACAGCTTTTCAGCGGGAGGGATGGTCGGCCAAGGTAGTTATATCATCAGGAATTGCCACAATTATGGTAAAGTTTCAGCTCAAGTTACTGCTGGTGGCATGGTAGGGCAGGGGGGCACCTACGGTTTGATCGAATGCTGCATCAACCATGCGTCAGGCGAGGTGATGGGAGGCAGTAGCGCAGGCGGCATCATCGGAACCCCGATTTTCACGAGAATTAGGAAAAGCGGCAACAGGGCGTTGGTCACGGGCAAAGATTCCAGTATGATCCTTGTAGGCGGTATTGCGGGCAGCGATGGCTACTTCTCCAATTGCTACAACACGGGCAACCTCAAAGCCATAGCGACCTCGGGCGATGCCATCGTACAAATGGGCGGCATCACAGGCTCGCCCACGGAAGGTTACGTTTACAATGTGTACAATTCGGGCCAAATCATCAAACCGGCGAATCCCAACCTGCCCAGCACATTGTATGGGCATATCATTCCAGCGATTCTGAGCGATACGGCCATCTGCAACTGCTATTGGTATGGCAACACCGACATTCCGACCTATGTATATAATATCGACAGCCACAGTTATGTGTATCTTCCCAACTCCTGTGTTTTCAACGAAGGCTCGACATCCACCTCTTGGAC
>DAIOUZ010000217.1:0-5078 GCA_036759285.1 Candidatus Limiplasma sp.
AAGGGCGGAAATGTGTGAAGAAAGTAGTGAAGCAATAGAGATTCCCCTCGCTTCGTTCGGGGAATGGAGTGGATGAATTAGTAACCCGCGGCGGTTGGAGATGTTACCAGCTGGTAATTTGCTTTTACCGCCGCGGTTCACAAAACATAATCTGCTTCATTCCCTTTGGGAATCTGCGCTCGTTTTTGCTTTTTCATCCTGTTGTATCAGAGAATAATTGTTTCGTTGACAGACGGAAAAGCTGCATTTTATCAACAAAAAAGCCATTTTTTTGAAAAATGGCTTTTTTTATTTGAATTGGTTTCCTATTTTTGTAGTCTCGAAACCAATCAAAACTATACCGATATGAATACAAGACGAAACATGAAAAGGATTTGCGGCATCGGCCTGGTTTGCGCGATGCTGCTGCTCGTTGCTTTGCCTTCGTGCGGGAAGAAGGGCACAACGGGTAAGAAGTCGTCGGATGTCTTCGTGGAACGCATCCGCCCGTTGAATGAGGCCCTGCTGAACCTGTTGGACAGCTATACTTCAGGTGCCATCATCGCTGGCGAGCCCATTGTGGTGCGCTTCAGCAACCCCGAGGCACTCAAAGTGAAATACGGCGAAGAAATTCCCGCCAAGGCTTTCGAATTTACGCCTGCCCTGAAAGGTAAGGCGGTGTGGATTGACGAGAATACCGTCGGCTTCCAGTACGACAACATCGACAAGGACAAAAACTATGTCTGCAAGTTCAAGATGTCTGACTTCGTGAATGTGGATAACAACGAGATGCTTGAGTTCGGTTTTGGTGTGCGCCGTCAGAACCTTAGCCTCGTGACGGTCCAGCCCATCTGCTCGTCAAACGAGGAGATGAGTTACCTGATGCGCGTGGCCTTCGCCACCCCCATCGAGCAGGAGGATGTCCTCAACCTGTTCGATGATTCTTTCCGCAAAGACCATCCTGTTCAGGTGAGCTACTCGGGCAACAACGTTTTCGACATCCTGGTCCAAAACCTGAAACGCCAAAACAAGGATTATCAATGTCATGTGGTGCTCAACGGCAAGGCTGTCGACAGCAAGACCAACATCGTGCGCGACCTGACGGTGTATGCCAAAGACACCTTCGTGCCGCTCATGTTCGACGTCGACAAGGCCGCTGGCGTGGGAACGCTGCTCTTCTCGCAGCCGCTGAAGGAGGACCAAAACCTCAGTGGTTTTGTGGATTTCAACAGGAAAGTGGGTTATAAGGCAGACATCAAGGAGAATAAGATTGATTTCTTTTTCGATAAGTCTACCTTGTATCGCTATCAGCTGGAGGAGATGAACATGACGGTTGGTAGCGGCATCCGCGCTGCCAACGGCATGTTGCTACAAAGCGACTATTCCTATGATTTCGACCTCACCGACAACCTGCCAAAGGTGCGTTGGACCGATGATGGTGTCATCATCCCCAACGTGGATGAGACCACCGTCTATTTCGATGCCATCTGCCTTAACGCGGTGACCCTGAGAATTGTCCGTGTTTTCGATGACAATATCCTGTCATTCTTGCAGGAGAACGAACTCCAAGAGACTTATGGTGTTCGCAAGGCGGGCCGTTTGGAGAAGAAGGTGCGCCTCGCCATCGACAACCCATATGCCAACCAATGGAAGACTTTCCCCATCGTACTTTCCGATTACATTAAGGTGGAGCCCGGTGCGATGTATCAGCTGAGCCTCAACTTCGGTCCCGCCGACTACACCTTCGCCTCTGAAGAGATGAAGGCCGCTGTGATTGAAAACGAAGCCCTTGAGGCATCCTATTGGGACGGCGAGAGCTACGACTATAAGCAATATAACTATGATGGTGAATGGGGCGACCCCAACGGCTACTACTACTACAACTATGTGGAGGAGAAGAAGAACATCGTGGTTAGCGACCTCGCTGTGACAGCCAAGATGGGCCGCAGCGATGTCGTGGATGTGTTCGTCTATCAGATTTCGGATGCCAAACCCGCTACGGGTGCACAGGTCACGGCCTATAACTTCCAGAAGCAAGAGCTGGTCAAGGGCAATGTCGACGCCCAAGGTCATGTGCAGCTGAAATGCGCCAACCGTCCTGCCTTTGTGGTGGCGACGGACAAGAAAGGCAGCAAGTCAGTCATCAAGCTGAACGACGGCAATGCATTGTCGTACAGCCGTTTCGATATCTCTGGCGAAGCTGTGGAGAAGGGTGTTTCCGCCTTTGCTTATTCCAACCGCGGTGTATGGCGTCCGGGCGATGATATGCAGCTCAACCTCATGCTGAACGATGTGGAATCCAATGTGCCTGATGACTACCCGGTGGTCCTCGAGGTGCTGGATGCCTCAGGCCGTCTCTATGCCAAGCAGGTGAACACCAAGCCTTTGAACGACATCTATTGCTTCACCGTTCCTACCGATGTGTCCGATGAGACGGGCCTTTGGATGGCGCGTTTCAAGGTGGGCAACAACACCATCGTCCAAAACCTGCGTGTGGAGACGGTGAAACCCAACCGTTTGGAAATCAAGTTTGATCTGCCCGAAGTGGTCAGCTTGACGCGCAATGAACGTGCCAACCTCACTTCGAGATGGCTCAACGGAATGAAAGCCAATGGTTTGAAGGCTGAAGTGGATGTGAAAGTGCGCAAAGGTGAGACTACCTTCAAAGGTTTCCCGCAGTATTCCTTCGTCAACGAAGCAGATGATTTTGAACCTGAGGAACTGACGGTATTCAGCGGAAACCTGAATGCTGAAGGCATCGCCAACGTAGGCTTCGGCCCGTTAAAGGATGTGAGCTCCAAGAATATGATGAACGGCACCTTCACGGTGAAGGTCTTCGAGCAGGGCGGTGATTTCAGCATTGCTTCATTTGCCACCAAGCTTTCGCCTTACGCTCGTTATGTGGGTGTCGAATTACCCGAGCCTTTGTCGAAATACGGCAGATACTACGATACGGACAAGGACTGGCAGTTCAATATCGCCATGGTCGACGAAAACGGTTCGGCTTATAAGTCGGCGGTCGCCTTGGAGTATGCGCTCTACAAGATGGATTACTGGTGGTGGTGGTCGAGCGAGGATGACTATTCGCTGCAACGCTATGCCTCGGGCACTTACAAGGCTCCTGTGGAGACTGGTGATCTGACCTGCAAGGGCACGACTTCGGTCACTTTCAACATCTCGGAGGACAACTGGGGAAGCTATCTCTTCGTCGTTCGTGACAAAGAGGGCGGCCATACTTTCGCCAAGGTCATTTACTTCGACTGGGGTTGGGGTCACTCCTCATCGGCCTCGGGTGCTCCTGCACAGCTGTCGATGAAGGCTACGGCTGAAAGCTATCAGGTGGGCGAGAAGATCGTGGTGACCTTCCCGGCCAACAACAAGGCTAAAGCACTTGTCACCGTGGAAGCCAACGACCGTGTGTTGCAGACCATGGTAGTGGACAACCTCGGTGAGGAAGGCAAGGTGGAAATCCCCGCTACGGAAGAGATGATTCCGAATGCCTATGTCTATGTGTCGCTGATTCAGCCGCATGATGCCGACAACGACTTGCCCATCCGTCTTTATGGTGTGGTGCCTGTGAAGGTGGAGAACAAGAAGCTGCAGCTGCAGCCCAACATCCAGATTCCTGAAACGGCCAACACGAAGAAGAAACTCGACGTGAAGATTAGCGAGGCTGCCGGACAGGGCATGACTTACACGCTCGCCATCGTCGACGAAGGTATCCTCGGTCTGACCAACTTCAAGACCCCGAATCCTTATGGTTACTTCAACAGCAAGCAGGCACTGAGCGTCCGCACTTGGGACAACTACGCTTCCATCGTCGATGCGTTCAGCGGTGAATTGGGTTCGGTCTACGCCATCGGTGGTGACGGTATCCTGAACCAGGAAGTCACCTTAGACAAGCGCTTCAAGGCCTACGCGGTCACGTTGGGACCCTTCGAGCTGAAAGCTGGCGAGACCAACACGCATAGCATTGAGGTGCCGCAATGCTCTGGTGCGCTGCGCTTTATGGTGGTGGCTAAGGGCAACGGCAAGGCCTTTGGCTCGTCTGAGAAACGCATGACCGTCATGGATCCGATCAACCTCTATCCTTCGGCTCCACGTGTGGTGGCTCCTGGCGATGAACTGAACCTCAAGGTGCAGGTGCAGGCTCCCACGATGAAGAACAAGACCTTGTCGGTGAAATTCGACAACAAGAACCTCGATCCTCTCGCCAGTCTGCCCACCACGGTTCAGATTGACGGTAATGGTGAAGGCTTGATTGCCGTGAGGACGAGCATCCCGAAGACTTTGGGCAATGCCGAACTGAAGCTCTCGGTGACAGGCGATGGTTACACCGCCGAGTCGTCGACGCTGATGCCGATTCGTATGCCTTACGCCGATCGTCACAACACGATTACCCAGGAAATCGGCGCTGGTCAGACGGTGACGATTCCGTTCAATTTGGCCGGTATGCCTGGCACGCAACAAGGCAAGATCACCGTGTCGTCGTTGCTTCCTGTCGACCTCTTCGGCCGCATCGACTACCTGATGGATTATCCGCACGGTTGCCTCGAACAGACCACTTCCAAGGCCTTCCCGCAACTCTATCTGAACTACGTCGCACAGCTCGACGACAAGGAGAAGGAAAAGATCCATAACAACGTTGAGTGGACCATCACCAACTTGAAGACGTTCCAGAAATCCGACAATTCAATGACGTGCTGGCCGAGTGGCAATTACGTCGACCCATGGGCGGAGATTTATGCGCTGCATTTCTTGGTTGAAGCCAAGAATCAAGGCTATGATGTGCCGCAGTATTTCTTGGACGGTCTGTTGAAGTACCAAGCCGACCGCGCCAAACAGTGGAAGCATAACAAGGATTATGGTTGGACTGAGACCGTTCAAGCCTATCGTCTCTTCGTGTTGGCTTTGGCCGACAAGGCTGAGATGGGTGCCATGAACCGTTTCAAGGAGGTGGAGATGAAGTATGACCTGACCAAGGCTTTGGCTGCTGGCGCTTTTGCTCAAATTGGTAAGACCAGCATCGCACAGAAGCTGCTGCCCAACCTTGAAGAAGGTAAGCAATTGTCAGATTACTACTACTCCTTCGGCTCACG
>DAIOUZ010000218.1:0-1749 GCA_036759285.1 Candidatus Limiplasma sp.
ATTTGTACTTGATCATCATAAAGCCGATACATCCGGCTGTGGCTGCATAAAGCTTAGCGTAATGGAACCATCCCTGCATGTAGACATGGGTCTGGTTTTCCAACGCCCACTGTGCACCGCTGCGGACGCCAAGCCAGATGGCGAGGAAATAGGCTGTCAAAGCAACGGGAACAACCAAAAATGTAAAGATGCCGCCGAATTTGGTGCGACGGGCAAACTCGTTAAGTAATATAAGGCCTGCGAGGACAACGAGCATCATTCCCCACTGAGGCAGCGCATTAGCGCCATAAACTTGGAAAAACATGATTGTTGATTGTTTATTTGTTTAATTAACTTCGTTGAATCTTCGATTTGTTTAATTGTTGAGTTGACTCGAGACACGGGACTTCGGGACGCGAGACTTTAAAATGGCATAAACCGCCCATACCGCTGTGATTACTATCGACATAGGGACGCCTACGGTAAGCATCTCGCGGAGCATGACGGCACCGCCTCCCGCATTCTCAAGTGCGGTGAAGAACGGGAAACGCCAAGTGAGTTCGCCGTTGATGACATGATCCACGACCAACATCACTGAACCGCCCCAAAGCATCTTCTCCAAAGCCGGCAGATGACGCGCAAAGGCAGAATGATTGCTTCGGTTGTTTTTTTCATTGGATTTGCGAATGGCGCTCGTGACCACCGCTTGTGCTAAAGGTACTACAAAACAAGACATATACTTGATTATTTGAATTTTAAAATTTGAATTTTGAATTACACAACTATGCTGTTGATTTCCACTTCATTGCCCCGAAGCAGCCAGGTGTTGTTGCTGTTGCAATGCGGACAAGTCTTGCCGAACTTCACGGTCTCGTATTCTTTCTTGCAGTTGTCACAGTGAGTCACCGCTGGGATGGTGTTAATCTTCAACTCACATCCTTTGAGCATCTCTTCCTTGTCAGCCGCCCAACGCCAACAGTCGGTGAGCAGATGAGGCACCACGGTCGACACCTCTCCGATGTCCATCACCACGCTGGAGACATGCTCCACGTGATTCTCCTCCGCCACTGCTTTGACGTCCTTGATAATATAAAATACGACTCCGAGTTCGTGCACTGTTGAGAATTGATAATTGAGAATTGATAATTGAGAATTATTTCTTGCCGAAGATGATTTTTCCGGTGCGTTTGAGCATGTAAGGTAGGATGCCACCGAACTTGTCCTCTGAGGTGCGCATGATGCTGGCATCAGGATTGTCGCGGAAGAGGTGGATGGCGTCGAAGCCGCACTTGGTGGTACAGATACCACAGCCGATGCAACGGTTCTCATCGACCACCGATGCGCCGCACGAGAGGCAGCGGGCTGTCTCTTTTCGTACCTGCTCCTCGGTGAGGGTGACCATATATTCGCTGAAAGGATTCTCGTTGGCTTTATGGCCTTCCACTTGGCGCGAACTGTTGTCGTATGATTCCACGAGGATGTCGTCCTTGTTCAACTCAATGAAGTCGCGTCGGTTGCGACCGATGGTCATGTGTCCGTGTTGCACAAAGCGGTGCAGACTCTCTGCGGCCTCCTTGCCTGCAGCAATGGCATCAATGGCGAACTTGGGACCCGTGAATACGTCGCCGCCAACGAAGATGTCCTCCTGCTCGGTCTGATAGGTCACGGCATCCGCGATAGCGTTTCCCTTCTTGCCAGTCTTCAGCGTGCCGACATCCAGCCCGCCCCAGTCAATCGTCTGGCCGACTGCAGCGAGGACAGAATCCACTT
>DAIOUZ010000218.1:1759-5015 GCA_036759285.1 Candidatus Limiplasma sp.
CTTGTCGGCAACGGGATACACGCCTCTGAAGAACTCTACCTTGGTGTCCTTGAGCAGGTCTTTCAGGATGACGGTCTGTCCGATGGCGAAGATAACCATGTCGGCATCCAAAGTAATCAGTTCATTTTCGTCGTATTGTGGATTGAAACGATGTTCGGCATCATAGACCGAGGTGCATTTCTTGAAGACAATGCCACTGACTTTGCCATCGCCAAGCACTTCCTTCGGTCCCCAACCAGGATTGATCACCACGCCATCTTCACGAGCTTCGCGGCGTTCCTCAAGCGATGCTGGCATGATGTCTTCCGTCTCTAATGAAAGCATCGTCACTGTTTCGGCGCCACTACGCTTGGCCACACGGGCAGCATCGATGGCCACGTTGCCGCCGCCAACGACTACTATGTTGCCCGTGACCTTCACCTTGCCGCAGTTGGCGTCGTGCAGGAAGTCGATGGCGGTGAGGGTACCGGGAAGTGTTTCACCCGAAATGCCGGGCAGTTTGCCTCCTTGGCAGCCGATAGCCACATAGAAGCCCTTGTAGCCTTGTTCGCGGAGCTGTTCTATGGTGATGTCCTTGCCAACCTCCACGCCCGTGCGAATCTCCACGCCGATCTCGCGCATGATGTCGATTTCGGCCTTGATGACGTCTTTATCCAGTTTGTAGGAAGGAATGCCGTAGCGTAACATGCCGCCAGGCTCCTCGCTCTTCTCGAACACAGTGGGCTTGTAGCCCATAGTGGCAAGATAATAGGCGCAACTCAATCCTGCGGGACCGCCACCGATGATGGCAATCTTTTCCTCCCATTTTTCCTGCACATTCGAGCAGATATTCACCTCTGGCACAAAGCGTGTCTCAGCGTTGAGGTCTTGCTCGGCGATGAACTTCTTCACGGCATCGATGGCGATGGGCTGGTCGATGGTGCCACGAGTACAGGCATCCTCGCAGCGGCGGTTGCATACGCGACCGCACACGGCAGGGAAGGGGTTCTCGCGTTTGATAAGCTCCAAGGCTTCGGTATATTTGCCCTCAGCGGCTTTCTTCAGGTAGCCTTGTACGGCGATATGGGCAGGACAAGCGGTCTTGCACGGTGCCGTACCCGTCGGGTAGCAGTTGATGCGGTTCTTGTCGCGGTAGTCTTCCGTCCACTTTTGCGGCCCCCATTTCTTGGCATCGGGTAACTCCTGCTTGGGGTAGGTCTGCTCGCCGTGTTTGGTGCAGAGTTTCTGCCCCAAACGAACAGCACCTGCAGGGCAGTATTCCACGCAGCGACCACAAGCCACACAATTCTTCGGGTCAACATGAGCCACGTATGCACTACGCGACATGTTCGGGGTGTTGAAAAGTTGTGATGTACGCAAAGCATTGCATATCTTTACGTTACAATTACAAATGGCGAATATCTTTCCTTCACCGTCGATATTAGTGACTTGATGCACGAAGCCGTGGTCTTCGGCCTTCTTCAGGATGGCAATCGCCTCGTCGTAGGTGATGAAGTGTCCACGGCCCGTCTCGGCAAGGTATTCGGCCATGTCGCCCACGCCGATGCACCAGTCGCGGTAATCGTCGGCACAGCCTTCATCGAGTTTTTTTCGTCCGTAGCGGCAGCTGCAGATGCCCACTGCCAGGTGGCCTTCATAGCGTTTGAGCCAATAGGAAATATGCTCGATGTCGGCAGTCTCGTTTTCCATCGAGATGGCTTTTTCGACGGGAATCACGTGCATGCCGATACCGCTACCACCCATGGGCACCATTGGGGTAACCTTTTCCAAAGGCAGGAAGGTCATGCGCTCGAAAAACATGGCCAGCTCGGGGTGTTTGTCCATGAGGTCCACATTCATGTTGGTATATTCTGCTGAACCTGGGACAAACATTGGCACCCAGTAGATGCGGGCATCGCGTTCAAATGAAGTACCGGCCACCGGTCCTTCCTTGGTGTATTTGTCGCCGTAGTCGTACTCCAGCATGCCGAAATAGGCCAGCTTGTCCAGAAGTTCATCAAAGGACTTGTCGTCGGGGGTATAGTGCTTCTTGGCGTTCAACTCATGCAATTCGGCATAGCTGTGATGCTCTCTCACTTTGAAGAAGTTACCGGGAAGCATATCCAAGAGCAAATCCAACGAGGCCTCGCGGGTGGCAGCGTCCATCTCGTCCTCGAAGATGCAGGCGAGACCCCAATACTCTGGGGCATCGGTGTCCATCTTGATTTTTCCAGGGATACGGTCCGTGACGTGACGGACGAATTTCAACAGTTTCGGGTTCGGGTTTTTGTCGCCTTTGTGCTTGGGGACAAACTTGGTTGACATTTCGGGCATAATATAATAAGTTTGCAGTTGTTCAGTTATCAGTTGTTTTTCCAGGCTTTGACTTCGGTGAGGAGCCATTGGACAAAGGCATCTACGCCTTCCCCTGTCTTGGCGCAGATGGGGATGACTTGTGCTTTGGGGTTACGCTGGTGGATGTAGGATTTGCAGCGTTCGAGGTCGAAGTCGAAGTAAGGCATAACATCCGTCTTATTGATAAGCACCAAATCGCAAACCGAGAACATCAGCGGATATTTCAGCGGCTTGTCGTCGCCCTCGGGTACAGAGAGGATCATGGCGTTGCGCACAGCACCTGTGTCGAACTCGGCAGGACAGACCAGGTTGCCAACATTCTCAAGAACGACCAAGTCGGCATCTTCCAATGCCACATTGTCCAAGCCTTGTCGGGTCATCTCGGCGTCGAGGTGGCACATCCCTCCCGTATGCAACTGGATGGACGGAATTCCTGTCGCTTCCTTGATCTTGATAGCATCCACATCGCTATCGATATCTGCCTCCATCACGGCTACCCGAATCTTGTCCTTGAGACGATTGATGGTCTGGATGAGGGTGGTGGTCTTCCCACTTCCTGGCGAAGACATCAGGTTAAGAAGATACACACCTTTGGTTTTCAGTTCTTTGCGCAAATTATCCGCATCTTTGTCGTTTTCGGCAAAGACGCTTTTCTTGATTTCAATAACTTTGACTTTCTCCATAGGCTGCAAAGATAGGGTTTTTTGGACTGTTACGACACTCAATGATAGATTTTCTTGGCAATTCATGGGTGCAAACGCACAAAAAATCCGCAATCCAAACCTTTCGCCTGAATTGCGGATTTCATCATTTCATTTCGTCTCTTATCTGATCATTCTAATCACCTTGGCAGGGACGCCGCCCACGATGGTGTTGTCGGGGACATCCTTTCCCACCACGGCACCGGCGGCCACAATGGCGT
>DAIOUZ010000219.1:0-5013 GCA_036759285.1 Candidatus Limiplasma sp.
AAGCGGGTGCAAAAGTACTACCTTTTTACAAACTGGCAAGCGGTTTTTTGAAAAATTTTGCAAGATTTTTTTATCACACTGAGTATCAATGAGATATTTTTATACAACAGACGAAATTTGATTGTTTTTCACACCTAATTAATATAAAGAGAGGCCGTTTTATGGAAAAACGACCTCTTTCATAGAACATAAATATCGTAGACACGCAGGTCTGCCCCTACTAATAATTATACCCCTTCCCTATCTTCATCTTCTCCGTCTGATAATGGCCAAGATAGACGATGCCCAAGTTGCCGTCAATGGCAATCTCGGTGCCCATGCTAAGCGGATGCCCGTTGAGTTGACCAAACTTATCGTCAACGTCAACCTCGAGACCGTCACAGCTGACCACACAGACCTTACCCAATCGTACCGCAGTGACTGCAGCATGGGATGTGGCACCTCCACGGGCCGTCAACAGACCATCACAGTCGAAAATCATTCCGATGTCGTCAGGGACGGTGTCGGGTCGTACCAAAATGACATAGCTATCAGGATGCTGCTCACGAAGGGTCTTAATCTGCTCAGCATTGAATGCGGCCAATCCGTTCATGGCACCACCGCCAATACCCAAACCATGCCCCAATTGCTTCATCTCGTCGGGAGGCAACACAAAGGCTGCTTTCTCCTCCTCGGTCTTCAGGTCTTGGTCGCGGATCTGCAAGATATGGAAGTCCTCGGGCTTGTCGGACTCAAAGGTAAACTCTATCTCCTGTGGACTATAACCGAGGTTCTCCGTCAGCTCAACGGCAATGGAATAGATTTTCTTATAAATGTCGGGCAACAAAGTCTGCATCGACGGACCTTCCAGACCCGCAGCCTTGCGTTGCGTTTCCCCTATCGGAAGCGGCTTGACCAAACCTCCGACAATGTCCTCACCTTGGCTGCGCATGGTGAAATCGCCATACAAATGAACACCAGGACGCTCTCGATGCGGATTCTGAGTAAACACCACACCCGTACCCGAAGTTTCACTGCGGTTACCAAAAATCATCTGCTGCACGATGACAGCCGTACCCCAGTTTTCAGAAATGCCCAGATGACGGCGGTAAGCCAAGGCACGCTCCGAATTCCAGGAATCGATAACCATATTGACACACTCTATCAATTGTTTGAAAGGATCCTGTTCAAACTCGACGCCCTTATCGGACAGAATACGTCTATAGGAAAGAGCCACATCACGCATCTGGGCGATGCTGAAGTCAGCCTTAACCTTCACGTTGTTCATCTGCTTAAAAGCATTGATTTCATCATCAAAGACATCACGTTCGATGCCTTTGGCCATACCCCAACTCTGCAAGAGTCGACGATACGAGTCCCATGCTGCCCAAGCAATGCTCTTGTCTTGCGCAAGGGCTTCCGCAATCTCGTCATTCATACCCACATTGAGTAAGGTGTCCATGGCTCCCGGCATGGAGATGGCCGTACCCGATCGCACCGAGACCAACAAAGGTTTCTCGGGCTCACCATACTTTCGCCCTGAGATATTTTCCAGCTCCTCGATATGTTTCCGAATCATGCCGTGAATCTCAGTACGCAATTCGGGGATGGTGTTGATGGTCGAATTACGGCGGAAGGTCTCCGTAGTGATGACAAAGCCCGGAGGCACTGGCATACCATGTAAATAGAGGTTTTTCAGGTTGTTGGCCTTGTTGCCAATAAACACCTGGTTGTCCATCAAAGGTGTCTCTTTCCAGAAAGGACTGACCAGCATCTCGGAGTTGTAGGTCATGATGTCACTAATGAGCTTCGGATCAAGGGTGGCCTCCATGGTACGCAATGAGTGAAGAATACGACCGATGAAATTGTCCAAAGGCTGCATCAGGAAGGCATCGGAAAGCAAATCACGATGGAATTCTTCCGATTTCTTGCTAATCAAGGCAACGGTCTCGCGCTCGTTAAGTTTTCCTTCGGGGTCAAACAGTTGTGGAATGACCATCTTCAACGGATATTCGTAGGATTTCAGGAAGTACTTGATGATGATACGACGCACATCTTCCGCAATGAACTGGAAGATGTTGATATACTGGCCGAAAGAAAAGCTTCGTGAGGTCAAACTGTAGCGCAACATGTCAAGCTTCGAGTTGAAACTCTGGTTGGTGATGCCATCAAGTTCGAGACCCTCGCGGAAGTATTCAAGGATTCTATAAATCTGATTCAGCGTGCGTTCCGAGATATAGTCAAGGTTGATGCTTTGCACCACTTTCTCCATCAACTGGGTGGCGACGCGCTCCAAACGGAAGGTCAAGCCCATGGCCTCAAACTTGTTCTCGCGATAGGTGCCATACATCGACGGGATGCCGATGGCGATATGACGTTTATGATAGATATTCTCCCAACCCTCGCTCTGTTCGGGATTGAAAATCACGGTCTTGAGCTTGTCCATGAAGGCATAAATCATGGTCAGCGACTTGCCGAAATCCTTGGCCTTATAGACCTTCTCAAATGCGTCAATCTCCTCGTCAGGGATGAAAGGGAAGCTACGCAGCGAGCTAAAGATGTTGACCGACTCAAAGCTGTATTTCTCTCTGAGGTAGGCATACAAGTCGCGGATGTCCATCAATCGGGCACGCTCGCGCTGGAAAAGCTCATCCTCCAACTCGATGCGCCGGGCAGCAGAGCCGATGAGGTTCTCGTAGTCGTCGCGCGAAAGCATCAGCACATCCTCGGGATTGAGGCACGAAATCTCGCACATCATCTGCACGAGGTTGTGGACATGTACAAACCAAGTACTTTCCTTGTCGATGCTCTCAAAGACATTTTTGGGCAGGATGGGCTTCAGCGAATCAAGGTCACCGTCGCTCCAAAACTTGAACACGTCGAAAGTCAGACCGATAAGGGTGTTGTTGCTCTCAGTATGCACTTGCTTGCGGAGGAAATGCACCAATTGGTCCTGACGGCCCGAGATTTCGTCCATGTTGGTCGTCACGTTACGGATTTCACCCTCGGCACCGATTTCGTTGAAGTAGACCGGAAAGATGCGCGTCAGTTGCTTCACCTTTTTATAATAAGGTGTGATGTTGGAGTTGAGCACCTTGGTGATTTCGCGTTGGAAAAGGTCGGTGTCGCTCAGGAAGATACCACCCAGTTTCAGGTTGACAATCAAGGCCGACAGCAGTTTGTCCATGGGCGTTTTGGAGTGTTCAATCAACTCGAGCCACACGCGGATGTTCTTGATATGGTTCTCATCCACAGAGAGTTGCCAGTCTTCATCCACAAAGACCTTGCCAGGGGTAACGAAACCAAAGTTGATGAGTTTCTTCTCAAAGTAGTTGACGATTTCCTTCTGTTCGGTCTGGTCGACATCGATGATTTTCAGGCCCAAGGTGAGTTGGAAATCGAGGACAGCCGACATATAGTCCTCACGCAACTCCTCGGCGAGGTCGAAAATGGTGTCGATGAAAGGAATCAGCTGTTCTTGCGGCATCTCGTCGATGGCATCGCGCATCATGCGGTCCATGTTCCAAATGAGACGTTCACGCTGGTTTTCCATACCTGGCAGATGCAGCAGGAAGAAGACGTAATGGAACTTGGTGATGAAATGCGGGAAAGCTTTCTCCGACTCGGTGAAACGCTTGGCCACCTGCTCAAAATGCGGCATGTCGGTTAGCTTTTCCCATGTGTCGGCTGCATTCAAATCAGCCTTTAGTTGCTCGAAATAAGGTTTGCCGATTTCGTCGCTCACCTTCTTGACCTCCTCGTCGGTCAGCAGTTGACGTTTGCTCTCCACCCAGTTTTCCACCTGAGACGTTTCCTGCCAATAGCGGTAGTTTTCTTGCAACATTTTTCGTAGTAAGTCGCAAGCCGAAGCATTGTAATACTCGTCGTGTGCCACCTTATCAAGATAGCGTCCAGCGTGTTTCGTGGCCAAGATAAAGACATCCTTGTTGGTTTCAAACGAGTCATTCAAAATATTGAAAACCGTAGCAACAAGGTCATTGCGAGGAACGAAGCAATCCAGAGATGCGGATTCTTCATTACTGGATTGCTTCGTCGTTCCTCCTCGCAATGACGTAAACGTCTTATCGGCGAACTCCATCAAGGTAATGATGATGTTGAGCCTTAGTTTTGCGGGCACTTCTGGTTTCAGCAGGTTGCGCATCATCTCCAGTGGGACGTTCAGCGCGTCGGTGGGGATATCGTCTCGGGTGTAAAACCAAAAGTCGTCCATCAGCATCTTACGCAGTTCCTCCGTCACGAAGGTATGGTTCGAAAGCGGATGATGGTATTCGGTAATGCACTCCTTGGCGCGTTTGTTGATGCCGAAGTATTTGGCAGACAGGTTAATAAATTGCTGGTGTTCTTCAGGGATGAAGATATCTTTGTATCTGGTTTGTTCCAGATTGGCCGCTAGGGCTTGTGATTTAAAGGGTTCTGACATGACTAATTCAATAGGAAATGCAAAAATAGACAAAAAATGACGAAGTTTCCCGCGGAAATCGTATTTTTGCAGCTTCTTTTCAACGAACGACAACTAAACACATAACACAATGGAAAAGATTAAAGTAGGTATCAATGGTTTCGGCCGCATTGGCCGCAACGTGTTCCGCATCATCTGCGAACGTCCGAATCTGGAAATCGTGGGCGTCAACGACCTGACGAGCACCAAGGTGCTGGCCCACCTGTTGAAATACGACTCCACCCAGGGCAAGTTCCCCGGCACTGTGGACTATGATGAGACCGCACTCATCGTCAATGGTGTGCGCATCCCCGTCACGGCTGAGCGCGCTCCTTTGAACATCAAGTGGGGCAAGACCCCCGATGTGGTGGTTGAGTCCACCGGCGTGTTCCGCTCGAAGGAAAGCAGCAAGGGCGGCTATGGCGACCACCTGAAGAACGGCGCCAAGAAGGTCATCCTCTCCGCTCCCTCGAAGGACGCCATCGACGCCACCATCGTGGTCGGCGTGAACAACAACGAGCTCACCGACGAGGTGGAATGCGTGTCGAACGCCTCCTGCACCACCAACTGCCTGG
>DAIOUZ010000220.1:0-4994 GCA_036759285.1 Candidatus Limiplasma sp.
CCTATTGATAGTTTCAAACATTTAGTGTTGAAACCTTTCTGTTGTAGCAATGGAGTGACTACAGGGATACAAGAAGCACTGACGCAACGTGTGGCACGTAGCCTCAATATCGATGCGCTGGCCTACCAATTGTCGGTGCTTTTCATCAATGGAGAATATTGGGGCATCTATGGTGTGGAGGAAACTCCCGATGAACGTTACATCGAAGACCATTACGACTTCAACCCTGAAGAAATCAATATCATCAAGAATTGGAATGTGTTGGATGAAGGCGATAGTACAAATTGGGTGAATCTTTATCAATGGGTGCAGGAGACCGACCTTTCGTTGGATGAAAATTATGCGTTGATGAAGGAAAAGATTGATGTAAACAATTTTATCGATTATTGGATTTTTGAATTGTATTCTTCCAATTGTGACTGGCCCGTGCAAAACGTACGTTGCTGGCAGCGAGGCGATGGGAAATGGAGATGGATATTTTTTGACGGCGATGCTTGTTTCTGGCGTGATTGGGACGTCTTTGCCAATGCCGTCGACACAAGTCAGTCTGTTCATCCTTCAAATGCCGGATCTACGTTGTTCTTTAGAAAACTAATTGAGAATAATGAGTTTATAAATCGCTTTTCATCCCGTTTCGAAGAGTTGATGTCAAACCGACTATGTTATGAAAGTATCATTCCTTATTTCAACACGTTACGTATGAATATTGAGGCCGAGATACCCAATCAGTGCCATCGGTTTGGTTTCCCGTCTAGAGTGGAAAGATGGGAAAGGGACATGGCCAATGTCGATACTTTCCTCTTTCTTCTGAATGATCGTATGCTGCAAAGGCTATACAACTTCAATGAACAACATCATATTGGGGTGGAAGAAAAAACCTTCTCTTTCCAATGCTATCCCAACCCATCCTCAGGCGAAATTCACCTCAGCTTCGATGCCGATGCCCTTGGTGCTACTGAAATTGGCATCTATGATATGATGGGCAGAAAAGTTTTTGCTACGTCTTGCCAGCTTATCGAAGGCAAGAACGAAGTTACCATCAATCCAAAGCTTGCTGCTGGTGTTTATCTGCTGAGAGTAGGTGGACACGCTCAGCGCATCGTAAGATTCTGACCATTATTGTTTCAGATTCAAATCCCAAACTTCTTCCAAATCGATGTCCCATCCGGCTTTGAGGTCTAAGGGATCCTTATACTCGATTATGGTTTCGGGCAAAAGGTGGTGATGATAGTTTCCCGTGCTCCATTTACCGTTGCCATCGGTGTCCAATAGTGCGCGGAGCTTGTATTTGGCAGGCATGAGGTAGTCGAACATCACCTCTTGTTTTTTCGTGATGATCTCCTCTTTCAACACTTTGCCACTTTCGTTCGTGAGCTGCACCACGACTTGTTTGATGCCTTTGGGCGGCACGACAGTGATGTATATATTACCGTATTCATCATCATTCAAGACATGGAAATCGACCTTGATGGGGTCATGGGTGCGGCCTCGGATACCCCAGAAAACCGAGTCGGGAATCTCAAAGCTGTAGCTTGAATCGGCAGAGAAGGGTGTAGCTAGGCGGTATTTTGTGCCTTGCTCATCAACTGGCTCGAAGGCGAGTTTGCCATAATAAGACGTTGTGTCGCATTTGAAAACGGCAGAATCGCTCATTTGGCAACTGACGACAGGCTCTGAAAACTTCAAGATGAGATCTTGGCCAGGAATCAGCCCGACTTTGTTGAGCAGATTGTTGCTGACACTCAGTTTTTTCGGCTCATTCTTGCGCCTTCTGTTGCTTCCCGATTCCTTGAACTTTAGACTATAGCGCGATGAATCATTAATTAATGTGTCGTATTTCACCTGTACCCAAAGGCTGTCTTTCACATTGGGCGTGAAATACCAACATACCGTGTCGTATTCCACCGATTGCAAAGCCACGAGATTGAAGGTGTCGGGTAGCATTTCGGGTGTCATGATGACGGCATCTTTGGCGGGATGACGAAACACAAAACGCAAAAGACCTTCTTCCACTAGCTTTTTTTCCAGAAGCACTTGCGTGGAATCCACCTCGGTGAACATATAGAGTGTGAGGTTGAGGGCGTTTTGGTCATACATTTTCGTCGTTTTCGTCTCTAAAACGACCGAATCCAACGGATGCACAAGAGTATCAATGGCAATAGAATCCATTTGCATTCCCAGACTGTCCATCGCTGTCGAATCCAATGGTTGCGGCTTTTGGGGCATCCATGGATAAGAAGCCGGCACTAAAGTGTCCAAAAAGGCCACCTCCTCATTGGGTTGGTCGAAATATAGGTTGGAGTTGGCGTCCTTGAGGGCAAAGATGAGATAGTTTTTGTCGGCCAATCCATCGAGACGGAAGTTGCCCTCCTTGTCGGTTTTGGTGATATAGTTGGGAATCGTACTCAACGGCAGCGAGTCAAGGTTGTCGAGGTCGGCAGCATAAAGCGAGACATAGACATCTTCGACGGGTTTCTTGTCTTCAGCATAGAGCACTTTTCCTGCGATTCTGAGGGTGTCGATGTGATCGCCCGTCGAGAAGCTGTACACATAATCTGTGAAAAGATTGCCTTCATGCAGGTCCTTGATGGAAGAGCCGAAATTAATGGTATAGGTCGTGTTGGGAGCCAAATCTTCCTTGAACTTGATAACCACGGTTTTATTCTTTAGCTTGATGTCGGGTTTCTCGCTCAAAGGCGGCGAAATCATCACGTTTTGGTTGGCATTTTCGAGGGTGATGTATTCGTCGAAAGTGATTTCAATCTTCTTCCCAGTGAAGTTGATGCTATGGTTTTCGGGTACGGCCCCGACCACAACAGGAGGCGTTGTGTCTTGGGGCCCACCTGTAGGGGCCACCGCATTGGCGCAACGCTGGGCAAGGAAGGCCGTGAGAATCACGCCAATTGCAAAAAGAATATGTTTCAACTTTCGAATCACGGCTGCAAAGGTAAGAATTTGTTTGATAGTTTGGATTTTTAGTTGTTCGGCGACAAAATTCCCAAGATTTTCAATTATTTTTTCCCAAGATTTTCAATTTTATTTCGGCGAGATACAAAAAATCACTCCTTTACGACAATCCAAAAGGATTATCAATTTTTGCAAATCATTTCACCACTACCTTCATTACCTTCTCGCCCACTTTCACCACATAAAGGCCTGATTTGAGGCAAAACTCGCTTTGCAAAACCTGTCGCTTTTGAGCCACAGCACGACCGAGCATATCGTAGACCACAATGTCGGCAGGATCATCACATTCGACGGCCAAACCGCCTTCGATGTTGAAAACACGGGCGGGGAAATCGGATGCTTCGGGAAGGTTTTCATAATGTTTGGAG
Source organism: Candidatus Limiplasma sp. (assembly GCA_036759285.1). Lineage (GTDB taxonomy): Bacteria > Bacteroidota > Bacteroidia > Bacteroidales > F082 > Limimorpha. The sequence continues at coordinate 3,336 of DAIOUZ010000220.1, forward strand.
TAATACAAAGCCACATCTGCATTAACAGGCGAGATGATGTCGGGCAAATTGGGGTCGCTGAACCTCCAAACCCCTGATTCCCATTTGTGATGAATCGGGAAATGGTCGTTTTTCCAATAATAAGGTTCGCCGTCGAGTACCATACGGAATTCGTGGTCGGTCATAAAACCAATGAAATCGTTCCAAGCCCTTTCCAGTCCTAATATGTTGTCAGACGGTGTGTTATAGTCAAAACCCTGTCTGAAATAGAATTCCAAATAGTTCTGAAAATAATAGTCCTGATAAACTTCCCATTCTGAAACCAAGTTTCCTTGGTCGTCAAACTCATATTCCACTCGGGAATCGCCCAACAACGCCCCATCGATCATACTGTATCTTTTGCAGCGCTTCATATCAACGCGGCCTTGTTCGTCATAAGTGTTTTCGTACCTGAAGCGAGGCTGTTGTCCACTCGCCCAATTGTCGTAACAGGTTTCTGCAACGATGCGGTCTTGCTCGTCACGCTCATATTCGTATAGCACAGGATGGTCTATCGCGGCGCCATTGTGATGGGTGAAGTTCTCCAATTTCCAAACGAGGCTGTCGTGTTCATTATAAGCAAATTCGATGGTGTCTTGCTCCCAGATGAAATCAGGAAGCGTGATACGGCGGTAATAATACCAAATGGGATTGTTGCGCTCATCATAAAGATATTTTGTTTCGGTCTCGGTTTCTATGCCGTTTGTGTTTGAAAAATCAAATTTCCTCAACAGCAAGCCGTCCGTGTTGTATTCATATTCGGAAGTGCTCTCTCCCGAATCCCAAGTGCCCGTGTTTCCATTCCAAAGGAAATATTCCTCCAAAACCAATCGGTGCTGGTCGTCGTAGGTGTAAACCAGTTTGCTAAAGGGCTTCCAGTCGTTGCCCTCGGTAAAGTCACGGAATTCTATCGTCAAACAGCCCAGTTCGTCATATTCCCATCTCAATCGTTCGCAAGGTACCCAAGTCATGTCAGACTCACTACGGCTGTATGCTCTATACTCAACGCACTTGTTGTTTTCATAATCATATTCCAATCGGTTATAAGAATGTCCTGCTCCGATTTCAGCGCACCGAAATTCCGATACGAAAACGCAGTTGCCCGCATTGTCGAAAACGCTGTCCGTCTTCTGATGGAGAAACCAGTCGTTGTTTTCCCAATTCCAGTAGGAAAAGGAAAGGCAGCGATTGTTGTCGTCGTAGTCGTAGTGCCATTTTTCGGAATAATGCAAGTCGGTGGAGAGCTCTTCCACTTTCGAGAAAATGACTTGGTTCAGGCGTTTGTTGCCGTCGTACCCATAGTTGAATTTGGCTCTTACAAAACCATAGTCAATATCAGTAACGACAAGGCTGTCCAAGGCTTCTGTAAGTTCGGCTGTTTGTTGCGCCATCAATGTGATTGTCGCAAAAGCCATAATGAAAACAAAGATGATTTTCTTCATAATTGATGGTTGTTTTAGGTGATTAGGCGGCAAAGATAGGTAATAAAAAGTGTTCAACCGCCTGAAAATCATAAAAACCAATAATCAATTGTCCATTTTTTGCTAATTTTGCGCCGATAAACTATCGGAACTATGCCAGAGATTAGTCGTTTTTACACCGTTATGATACCGAGAATCAAACAATTTGAACTCAACTTCC
>DAIOUZ010000221.1:0-4967 GCA_036759285.1 Candidatus Limiplasma sp.
CCGTCGGTGATGGAAATCACGTTGGTGGGGATGTAAGCTGACACGTCACCTGCCTGCGTTTCGATGATGGGCAATGCAGTGATGCTGCCGCCGCCTTTCACGATGTCCTTGATGCTGTCGGGCAGGTCGTTCATTTGGCGAGCCACATCGTCGTTCTTGATGATCTTGGCAGCGCGCTCCAACAGACGGCTGTGGAGGTAGAAGATGTCGCCAGGATAAGCCTCACGTCCTGGGGGACGGCGCAGAATCAGGGAGACTTCACGGTAGGCCACAGCTTGCTTCGACAAATCGTCGTAGATAACCAAGGCATGACGGCCCGTGTCGCGGAAGTACTCGGCGATGGCGCAGCCTGCGTATGGGGCGTAGAACTGCATGGCAGCGGGGTCGGAGGCTGTGGCACTGACTACGATGGTGTAGTCCATAGCACCATATTGCTCCAAGGTCTTCACAAGGTTAGCTACAGTGCTACCTTTTTGACCCACAGCGACATAAATGCAGTATACGGGGTCACCGTTCTTGGAGTTTTCCTTTTGGTTGATGATGGTGTCGATGGCAATGGCGGTCTTACCCGTCTGACGGTCGCCGATGATGAGCTCACGTTGGCCACGACCGATGGGAATCATGGCATCAACGGCCTTGAGACCCGTCTGTAGCGGTTGGTTCACGGGTTGGCGGAAGATGACACCTGGGGCTTTGCGCTCCAGCGGCATCTCGTAGGTCTTTCCTTGTATGGGACCCTTGCCGTCGATAGGTTGGCCGAGACCGTTAACGACACGGCCTAGCATGCCTTCGCCAGCCAGGACGGAGGCGATGCGCTGGGTGCGCTTCACCGTCTCGCCTTCCTTGATGCCCTCGGTGGGACCGAGCAGCACCACGCCGACGTTGTCTTCCTCAAGGTTGAGCACCACGCCCATGGTGCCGTTCTCGAACTCGACGAGCTCGTTCGACTGCACCTTGTCGAGGCCGTAGACGTGTGCCACGCCATCGCTCACTTGCAGCACCTTGCCAATCTCCTCGAACTGAACCTTGTTGCTCATGTTCTGGAGCTGCATCTGCAGGATGCTCGATATTTCACTTGGTTTGATGTTTGCCATATATCTTAGTTTTATACTCTTTTTTCTGCTTTGGTTCCGACGGATTTGCAATCCGGCGGATTTGAACTTGGGGATTTCAAATCCCCTTTTCGATGCTGGCGGATTTCAAATCCGCCAGAACTTATACTATTGCTTTAATCTGTTTTTCAATGCATTAAGTTGTCCTGAGACACTTGCATCCATCCGTGTGTTCTCGATGTCGAGGATGAAACCGCCGATGAGACTCGGGTCGACTTTGACTTCCATCTCGGCGTCGGCATCGAAGGTCTGCTTAATGAAGGCCTTGATTTTTTCGTACGAGGACTCCGACAGTTCGGTGGCGGTGGTGACGTGGGTACTCAAGATGCTGTGCTTCTCGCGGAACATCTCCATGTATTTCATGGCGATGAAAAACATCTTGTCCTCGCGTTTCTGGTCGACCACGAAAGCGATGAACTGCTTCAGCGTGTCGTGCAGCGGCTCACCCATGGCCATCTCCATCAGCTTCACCTTCTCCTCTTGCGCCACGATGGGGTCGGCCAGCACCTCGTTGAACTGGGCGATGGCCAAAAGGTAGTTTTGGGCGAAGTGTGTCAAGCCGTTGTAAACGTCCTCCTCACAATGCTGTTCCTGAGTCAATTGGAACAGAGCCCGTGCGTATCTTACCGATATCCTTCCGTTATCCATAGCTTAGGCCTGAATCTGGGTTGGGTTGTTCTTGAGCAGTTGCTCGATATAGTCGTTTTGTGCCTTTTTGTCGCTCAACTCGCGTTGCAAGAGCTTTTCGGCGATGTCGACGCTGAGGGCGATGACTTCGTTTTTAATCTGTGCCATGGCTTCAGCCTGTTCCTTCTCAATCTTCAAGCGGGCATCGGCTACAATCTTCTCGGCTTCCTGTCGGGCCTGCGTCTTCGCCTCTTCGATGAGTTGGGTCTTCAGGTCCTGGCTCTCCTTCATGATTTTGATTTGCTCGGCCTGTGCCGCCGCCATGGTCTCTTGCCGTTTCTGCTCGATGCCGGCAAGGGCATTGTTGGCCTCTTCAGCCGCCAGCAACGAGTCGGCAATTTGGGCATTACGTTTCTCCACGGCATTCATGATCATTGGCCATCCCGCCTTTGCCAGAATTGCAAAGACGATGAGGAAGGCGATGAGCATCCATATCACTAATCCACTTTCGGGAAGAAATAGATCCATTTTCTTGTGTTTTAATAGGTTAAGGCTTGGGGTTTGGACCTCCCCCCTTTTATGGGGGGCAGGGGAGATTCCAAGCCCCAAGCGGGGTTGATTTGGTTTAGCCTATTTGCTGGCCAACTCAAGATTACTTGAGGACAGCCAACAAGCAAACGATGAGGGCAAAAAATGTTGCACCTTCAACGAGAGCGCCGATGATGATCATACCGGATTGGATACGACTGGCAGCTTCAGGCTGACGAGCCATGGCTTCCATGGCCGACTGACCGATTCTACCGATACCGATAGCGGCACCGATCACTGCGACGGCAGCTGCAATGGCGGCCAGACCTGGCACGTACGATACAGCTTCAAGGATGGTTGATAATAACATGATTTTTAAAGTTTAAGTGTTTATTTGTTTGATTTAAAGATTTAATATTCAAGATTTAAGATTGGCTTGACATTCATATAATTCAGCATTCATAATTCAGCATTCAGCATTCATAATTCTTCATTCGTGTTCCGGTTCGTGTTGTGCCATACCTATAAATAAGGATGACAATATGGTGAAGACGTAAGCCTGGATGTAAGCGACCAGCAGTTCCAGGGCTGTCATGAAGATGGTCATGAAGATGGAGACGATGCTCATCACGCCGCCCATGCCCGCGCCATACAAGCCGCTGATGATGAAAATCAAAGCCATGAGCACCATAATCACGATGTGGCCAGCAAGGATGTTGGCGAAGAGACGCACCATCAAGGCGAAAGGCTTGATGACTGTGGAAATCAGCTCAATGATGGGCATCAGCGGGAAGGCTTTCAGGAAGATGGGTACGTCGGGCCAGAGGATGTCCTTCCAGTAGTGCTTGTTGCCGAAGAAGTTGACGAAGAAATAAGTCAGCAGAGCCAGCACCAAGGTAATGGACAAGTTGCCCGTCACGTTGGCACTGAAGGGGAAGAACGGGATGAGGCCGAACAGGTTGGAGAAGAAGATAAAGAAGAACACCGTTAATAAATAAGGTGCGAATTTCTTCACTTTCTTCTCGGGGATATTGGGACGGATGACGCCGTCCAACACAGTGTAGGTGAGCCATTCCACCAAGCCTTGATATTTGGTGGGCTTGGCCATCGGGTCTTTCTTGTACTTGTTTGCGGCAGGCAGGAAAAAGGCCAACAGGAAAATGCAGACCAGAAAGATGCCGAAAGCGTTTTTGGTGAATGAGATGTCGAAGGGCCGCGAGAGGCTGCCATCGGCTTTCACTTCCACCAGCTTACCCGGGTATTTGTCGGCACTGATGGGAGAGATGTAGAAATTGGCGCCATTATGGTTAAAGGTCTCGCCCTCTTTCAGCTCGCATACGTGTTTCGACGAGAAGCAATGCCAACTGCCGCCATCTTTGCATTTCACGATGACGGGCAGCCACACGCAGACGGGGTGCTCATGGATTTCCGTGATGTGGAAACAATAGGAGTCGCCTGTATGGCCGAAGATGAATGACTTGGCATCGAACTCCTCCTTCTTGGGTTCTTCGGTATCTTGCGCGTAACTTTGTACTGGCGCAAAGATCATCCAAGTCAGGAGAAGCGAAAAGATAATATACTTCAAAACATTTCTCATGCTTTGTTTTCTTTGTTCAAGTTCTTGATATAGTGGGTATAGACGCAGGTCTCCGTGACCAAAGCGACGAAGTAAGCCGCAGCCGTGATGATGATAAATGCCTTACTGCTTTCCTTGACAAACACGAGGTAAAGCCCGATGGCAATCAAGGTGAGCACGATTTTGATGCCTTTATAGACATAGTACCACGTCACTTTGCCAGGGTGTTTTTCGGTGTTCGCTTTCATCAGATGACAGTAGAAAGCACCCAAAATCATATAGAGGTTGGGACCCATTATCATCCAGTTGTTCCACCACGGCTTTTTGGAGAAACAACAAAGCAGGATGCCGTCCAAGACGATGCAAACCAGCAGGAACACGGCCAAATACTTTGTCAACACGTCTTTTTTCATAACTCTACGCAGATGGTTAGCTGGTTGTCGTGGTTTTCGGTGAAGCCGCCTTTGATGGCAAACTCCTGATGCTCACCCTTGTCGTCGGTGAGGCTGACTTTGCCGGCCTCAAGGATGGCAACGATGGCGGCGTGATGCTCCAGCAAGGTGAAAGGTCCCATCTTGCTCGGCACGGTGACCGCGGTGGCTTCGCCAGTATACAGCGTTGAACTCGGTGATATGATTTCTACTTTCATCTCACCTTATTTATTAATTGGCATTGGCGTTTTTCAACAGCTCCTCGCCCTTGGCGATAGCATCGTCGATGGTGCCTACCAAGTTGAAGGCTGCTTCAGGATATTGGTCGACTTCGCCGTCCATAATCATGTTGAAGCCGCGGATGGTCTCCTCAATCGGCACCATCACGCCCTTAAGGCCAGTGAATTGCTCAGCGACATGGAAAGGCTGCGACAAGAAGCGCTGCACACGGCGAGCGCGGTGGACGACAATCTTGTCCTCTTCCGAGAGTTCCTCCATACCGAGGATGGCGATGATATCCTGAAGTTCCTTGTTGCGTTGCAGCAGCTGGATGACGCGCTGGGCAGTGTTGTAGTGCTTCTCACCGATGATGTTCGGGTCGAGGATACGCGAGGTGGAGTCAAGCGGGTCGACGGCGGGATAGATACCCAACTCGGCAATCTTACGGCTCAACACGGTGGTGGCATCCAAGTG
>DAIOUZ010000222.1:0-4929 GCA_036759285.1 Candidatus Limiplasma sp.
ATTCAACGACCCCGAACTGCGCTACCGTATGCGTTATGTCGACCTCGTGGTGAACGACAAGGTGAAGGACATCTTCATCACCCGCACCCGCATCATCGACAGCATCCGCCGTTTCTTCAACGAGAGCGGCTACTTAGAGGTGGAGACACCTGTGCTGCAGGCCATCCCCGGCGGTGCCTCGGCACGTCCTTTCATCACGCACCACAATGCCTTGGACATCCCGATGTACCTGCGTATCGCTGACGAGCTCTACCTGAAGCGCCTCATCGTGGGCGGCTTCGAAGGCGTGTATGAGTTTTCGCGCAACTTCCGCAACGAGGGCATGGACCGCACCCACAACCCCGAGTTCACGGCAATGGAAATCTACGTGGCCTACAAAGACTACCTCTGGATGATGGACTTCACAGAAGCCATGATTGAACGCGCCGTCACGGAGGTGTTAGGCACTGATACCGTGAAAGTTGGCGACAACGAAATCTGCTTCAAGCGTCCCTTCAAGCGCATCACCATGATTGACTCCATCAAGGAAAAGACTGGCATCGACATCACGGGCATGGACGAGTCCCAACTGCGCGGCGTGTGCAAGCAACTCGGCATTGAGGTGGATGCTTCGATGGGCAAGGGCAAGCTGATTGATGAAATCTTCGGCGAGAAGTGCGAAGGCACCTACATCCAGCCGACTTTCATCACGGATTATCCTGTGGAGATGTCGCCGCTCTGCAAGCGTCACCGCAACAACCCTGAACTGACCGAGCGTTTCGAGCTGATGGTGAACGGTAAGGAACTGGCCAACGCCTACACTGAGTTGAACGACCCCATCGACCAACGGAATCGTTTCGAGGAGCAGATGAAGCTGGCAGGCCGTGGCGACGACGAAGCCATGGTCATTGACAATGACTTCCTCCGCGCCTTGGAATACGGTATGCCCCCGACCTCCGGCATGGGCATCGGCATCGACCGCTTCGTGATGCTGCTCACAGGTCAGACCACTATCCAAGAAGTGCTGCTGTTCCCGATGATGCGTCCCGAAAAAGTCGTGAAGAACGCCACCAAGGAAGACTTCATGGCCTTGGGTATGGCCGAAACTTGGGCGACTTTACTCTTAAGCAATGGTTACAACACCATCGAGCAATTGAAAGCCGAGAAGCCTTCCGCCTTGCGCGAAAAACTCAACGGCTTGCGCAAGAAGAACAAGCTTGACATTCCAGCTTTGCAACTGGAGGATGTTGAGGCTTGGATGAACGGATAAAGACGCTATCTCACCTTTATTAGGATTACCTTCTCCAAAAATTCTGAAAGCAAAACATGGTGTTTTTTTGGATGTTTTGCTTTCGTGGAGTTTATTTTGCTTATTTTTGCAGTCAAACAATAGTAATTCCTGTAACTAATCAACTAAAAATGATAGGAAAATGAGTAACTTTATATGGCTAAACTTCGTAATCGTCTTTTTGTTTGGGATTCTTTGGGGGATTCTCGAATTAGTGATTAATTATGAATTAAAGTATGTGGGCCCCTTCCATAGGAAACACAAGAAACTGAAAGAAGAATCCGAGGAAAAAGACGTTGTTCTCGACAAGGAAGAAAGTGCCATCGGGTATATTTTCCTGTATTTGTTGTTGAATGGCCTTGTTTCCGCGTTGGCTTATTATGCGTTGAAATTTTTCTCAAATGAAGCTATTCTGGATATCGACTCCATTGAGGTGCCCAAACTAATCATTGCTGGTTTCGGAGGCGTAGTCGTTCTGAGAAGTTCCATTTTCTCAATTCCGTTTAATGGAAGTACATTGGAAATCGGATTGATAAGCGTGGTGCAGGCGCTGTTGGATAAGATTGAGAAAAAGATCAAGCACAATATCGCTGCCAACCGTATATGTGAGATTTATGAGATTATGAAAGACGTTGATTATGATATAGCCAAGGATGAATTACCTAATTTGTGCATCACTTATATCGATGGTTTTTCCGACAAGGATTCGAAAGACCTCATCAATGCCATCAAGGAAATCAACGGAAATCTCAGTAATATCAACAAATGTATGCAACTTGGCAGGGAAATTGCACGGTATTGTGATGTTGAAATCTTGAAAAGAGCCATAAAGAAGTTACCTATTCTAAAAGAAGGGAAAGAAGGAAAAGCCATGTATAGGAGTGATGCTCAGATCAAAGATGAATTTGAATCAAGAAAAGAAAAACTATTAAGATGATGGAAACGGATAACAGACAATTTAGTTTTGCGGCAGACTTGAAAGCTTATCATATTTCGGAGAATGCCGTAAGTATGGACGAGAATGCCAAGCAAATAGGTCTTTTGCTTGATCAGATTGAGATTGGTGACAGCAAAGTGGCTGGCGACAATCTGGCATCCATCAAGGATGCTGTGGCTGAATCGCAAAATGCCTCTCCGATGAACAGAGTCAATGAGTACGTGAAGTTGGGTGAACACATGCAATTCCTGGTGATGGAATTAGGCAATTCGGAGAATAAGAAGTATCTGAAACAGATGGCCGTATGTTATTTGGACATTGCCAAGTTGACCAATGACGATAGGGTCAAGGACCTTTCTTTTGCTCTGGCAGACCGGTTGATTGACGAGGACGATTGACGAATCTTATTTCACCCTAAGCTTTTGCCCGACTTTAAGTGGTTTGTTCGACTTAATGCCGTTTAGCTTGCAGATATTGGCGACCGTAGTCCCGTATCTCTTTGCGATTTTGCTCAAATTATCGCCTTTCTTGACAGTGTAATACGTTTTCTTTCCCTGTTTTGACTTGCTACTTTTCGGCTCCGAAGGCTTCTTTTTGGAGGCCGCCAACGATTGCTCATCGGTTTGCCCATAATGCGAATTGATGCTGAAATAGTGCTTGTAAAGCACAAACTCCTCTGTACGGAGTGTGCCGTTCTCGAAGTCGAAGATGCGCTCGGGGTCGAAGGCTTGACCCATATAGCGGGTTTCGAAATGGAGATGCGGCCCTGTGGAGCGTCCTGTCGAACCACCGTAGCCGATCAATTCGCCAGCCTTGACGATGTCGCCGCTTTTGACGATAAAACGCGACAGATGTCCATAATAGGTCTCCAGCCCGTTGGGATGTCTGATGACCAGCACGTTGCCATAGCCGCCGGTCAGATTGATAGGTAAGGCAACGCGTACTATTCCATCGAAGGCAGCATAGACGGCGTCACCGACATGTAACCCGATATCAATGCCTTTATGCGCACGCTTCCATCTGTATTTGTATTGCGACGTCACAGGTCCGGGATGGGGAATGCAAAAGCCGTGTATGGAATCAACAAGGCGAAGCGTTAATGAGTCGGGAAGATCATTAAGGGCAATGTCGTTATAGGAATGCACCTTTTCGGTGGTCCAATGGTCCGATTCCATTGCGTATGGAATGAACGACATGTCAATATTGTAGTACAGCCACGTACCGTTGTCGAAAAGCACCACCTTTTGGAACATGTCGTGGGTGTCGAGGGTGTCAATTGGGATGGGAATGCCTTCCGAATGTTCTTCGTTTTCTTCATCGTCTTCGTCATCTTCATCATTTTCATCAACAATGCTGTCGTTGACATTTGGATTGGCGTAGATGTAAACTGTATCATGGACAACGAAGACATTCTTTATACGGCTAAAAAAGCCCTTGTTGTCTTGGGAGAAAGCGGTGGTGACAAACAATAGGCAAACTATGAGGGCAAGTATTTTTTTCATATATAAATAAGGTCGAATTATGGAAAAAATTAAAGATGCAAAGGTACAAAAATCCCCCGACTTGGCAAGGACATTTGGACTGAAAACGGAACAAAAATCGAAATATTGTCATTTTGTCAGTTTTTTTCTTTGGCACAAAGATTGACAAGGTGAGGCCGTTGCAAATTGGACTGCAACCTCGAAAAGAAAACAAACAAGTAACAAATAAAAAATAGGAGAACAAAAACATGTCAAAGATCATTGGTATCGATTTAGGTACAACCAACTCATGTGTGGCCGTGATGGAAGGCAACGAGCCTGTCGTCATCGCCAACAGCGAAGGCCACCGCACCACCCCTTCGGTGGTCGCATTCACCGACAACGGCGAGCGTAAAGTCGGCGAGCCTGCCAAACGTCAGGCCATCACCAACCCGCTGCGTACCGTTTACTCTATCAAGCGTTTCATGGGCGAGACCTACGACAAGGTGGAAGCCGAGATGCGCCGCGTGCCTTACAAGGTCATCCAAGGCCCCAACAACACGCCTCGTATTGACATCGACGGCAAGCAGTACACCCCGCAGGAAATCTCTGCCATGGTGCTGCAAAAGATGAAGAAGACCGCTGAGGACTTCCTCGGTCAGACCGTCACTGAAGCCGTCATCACCGTGCCAGCCTACTTCAACGACGCCCAGCGTCAGGCCACCAAGGAAGCTGGCGAAATCGCCGGCCTGAAAGTGCGCCGTATCATCAACGAGCCTACCGCCGCTGCTTTGGCCTACGGCTTGGATAAGAAAAAGAACGATGTGAAAGTCGCTGTATACGACCTCGGCGGCGGCACCTTCGATATCTCCATCCTTGAATTGGGTGATGGCGTGTTCGAGGTGAAATCCACCAACGGTAACACCCACCTCGGCGGCGACGACTTCGACGAAGTCATTATCAACTGGCTGGCCGAAGAGTTCCAGAAGGACAACGGCATCGACCTGCGTAAGGACCCGATGGCCCTGCAACGTCTGAAGGAAGCTGCCGAAAAGGCTAAGATCGAGTTGAGCTCTTCGAGCGAGACCGAAATCAACCTGCCTTACATCATGCCTGTCAACGGCATCCCGCAGCACTTGGTCCGCACCTTGAGCCGCGCCAAGTTCGAGCAACTGGCCGACAAGCTGATCCACGACACCATCGAGCCTTGCCGTCGCGCCCTGCAAGACGCTGGCTTGACCGTCAACGACATCGACGATGTCATC
>DAIOUZ010000223.1:0-4825 GCA_036759285.1 Candidatus Limiplasma sp.
CGTATTCTGCCCTTGTGCATGCCCATTGTCAGCAAAATCCCAACTGACATTTCGTATCACATAATTGGTCTCCACATCGAAACGAAGCGTATCGTCGACACAGGCATAATAGCCGCTTTTCAGCAATTCGCTGGGTGTTTCGTTGACATAAAGCTGACTGCGCAAGTCAATGATATTTGAACCAACACAATAGGCGTAGCCCTTCACTTCACCGAAACCATAGACATGCGCCATCAAGCCCATCCGACAACGCAAATGATGAATGCCTGGAGCTATCCATCTCCGCAGATAATAATAATCATGGTTTCCAATCACAGGTGAGAAATCAGCAGGATCAATCAACACATCATCGAGATAGACATGGCGGATGTCCTTGCGTTCAACAACGATGTTGACATAATGATGGTCGACGGAAGCCGAGTAGTGATTGAACGTACAAAACGTAATTTCATCAATTTTCAACTCAACAGGAGGAATCCACACCATGGATGGGTCGCCAATCATGTTGCCCTCCTGCTCCATCTCGTCGCAATAAGTTGTTTGATACAAATATACCACACTGGGTTCAGAGGTCTCGAGATAACAAGAGCCATACCATCCTGTAAGGTCGAAAACAAACGAATCGCCTTCATTCAACTCGGCCTGCCATTGGCCGTTTTTCTTTACAACATTCCCATTAGTCGACGAGGTGACCTTCACGAAATCGCGAGCTCGGCTGTTCGATGTAGTCACCACAAAATGCCTGCCCCACGCGAAAGTGGGCAATGCTTGCTCAAAGATATGATCCAAGCCTCCATTGATATCCGGGATTGTAGTCAAGGTGTTACCATTAAACACGGCTATCTTCTTTCCATCGACTGCTTTCACCGTCGAGCCAGAGAGGTCGTGCGTCCCCTCGCCATATTCCGACCTTACAGAATACGTTTGACCAGCGTCCAAAGCAATTGAAATGGTTTGACCTGCTCCGTGCCCCGTGATGGTCTTCACCGAAGGCGTTATCTCGACCTGCGTGTTATCCTCTGTAGCCACCACAAGGAAAGCACTGGTAAACTGGTTACTGATTTCCTCATGGATGATTTTACTCTGTGCATCAGTTTGCACAATATACTCCGAACCAAGACTTTCTATGGGTAGGATAAATGTTGCGTCAAATGAATTTGTTGCACAACTCCCCGTATACACAGAGACCGTGTCGGTTGTCACCAAAAGCAACCCTTTGTCGGCCACAACCTCGTCCTCTTCGTTATAAGCCTGTTCCTCGGGAATACCGACAATCTTCACTCGTGCCGACTCCACCGTAAACTGTTCCGACCAACCCGTCCGTGGATTTGAAATCGTACCTGAGCAATTGTGTTTTGCACTGATCATCACACAATTATGAACCCATCCTCCATAAATATTCTCCTTATAGCCATTCAACATGAAAGAGAGCCAAAACTCAGTGCCTTGGGTTGAGTTTTGAGCCCAACCGAGAACACTTGCCATCAGCAAAAACGACAATATGAATAGTTTTCTCGGCATAACAAACTAACGTTGCAGCAACAATTTTCGTATCTCGTTCTTCTTTTCCGACTTCAAGACAAGGTAATAAAGACCATTTGGAACATCAGGCATAGAGTAAGTCATTTCATTACAGCGACTTACATCTGCAATAAAAGCATCCATTTTCTGCCCAAGGCTATTGAAAATCTGGACCTCAATCCTCCCTTGCAAGTCGCAGAAATGCAGGGTCAAGTTGCCATCGGTAGGATTCGGAGCAATCACAAAATCAGCATCTTGTGTATTCTCTCCAACATCATAATACGAGGTCTGGATAAAGAACTCCTCATGCACCGTGTCGCAACGATTGATAGCCCAAGCGTGAAGTGTGACAGGTTCAAGGAGATAGGTGAAGATAAACAACGTGCATTCCTTGCCTTTGCTGCCATGTGGCTCAACGTACCAATTGGGGCAATCGATTTGCCAAAGCACCGTATCCACCTCCGTGCGCGTCTCCAAAGGACGAATGCCATACTCGTTCACGCTGATGTGTGTCTCGCTGCCACCAATCGGCCATTGGCTACCTTGAATTTCAAAATAGGGTGTGAAGTCCAAGTCGAGATCCAGGATATAGGTGCTATCGCAGCCATAGATACTGGTCCCAATCCGCTCATAATGACCGGATCGTTGATAGTCCACACCATAATAGTTGAAAGCATCCAAATCGCATACCGCGGTATCAAGAACATGATATGCCGGTGCGCCCACATGGACTGTCACCGACAAGGTATCGTAAACCGTTTCCGTGGAGAACTCGTTGGTACCGTTGATATAAGCCGTTGTTTCAAAATCACCAGTCGAAGCATATTGGTGTGTGACATTGATGCCCGAGCCCGTTTGTCCGTCGCCAAAGACCCAACTCACACCGTTGATGGGATAATTGGTCTCAACGGTCAGGTCGGCACTTTCGTCGATGCACATATACAAGCCCTCAGGATAGAACTCGCTCCACAAGCCGTTGACCAACAGTTTCTGCTTCAAACTGACCACGTTGGCGCCCACGCAATAGGCATAGCCTCGGGCTTCACCGAAGCCATAGACATGGGCTATCAAGCCCGTCTCACACGACAGATGGTGCGTCCCATGACTGATGCTTTTCCTAACAAAGCTATAGTCAGAAGTCCCCCTAACCGGCTGGAAACTACTGGCACTGATTAATGCGCCGTCAAAATACACACTGCCGATATCATCAGTCTCAACCACGATGTTGACATAATGGCTATCTATGGACGCAAACTCGTAATCGCTGTTGAAGGTACAGAAAGTAATTTCGTCGATCCTTTGCTCAACAGGTGGAATCCAAGCCATGGAAGGGTCGCCATTCTTCGAGCCATTCGGCTCCATAGGCTCCTCTCCCGTTGTATTGTAAAGATAAACCACACTGGGCATCGTGGTCTCAATAAAACAAGACCCGTCATACGAATAAAGGTCAAACACATAAGACTCGCCTCGGCTTAATGTAGCTATAATCTGGCCGTTGCGTCTCACCGTATTGTTGTCACCGGCAGACGTAACTTTCACAAAGTCGCGAACCCGACCCTGAGAGGTGGTCACGGCGAACTGTTGTCCCCACGAGTCGATAGGCAGCGCCTGTTCAAAGATATGGTCGCGGCCGTTTCCGACATCGGTAGGGATGCAGGTTGTGGTATTCCCGTTGAACACTGCCACTTTCTTGCCGTCGTGCGCCATAATCAAGGAACCCGATAAGTCGCGCCAATACTCGAGGTGGTTCGATTTGACGAAGTAGGTATCGCCCGCATTCAAGACCACCGTGGTTGCGAGGCCTGGAAAAAGGTTAAACTCGGTTTCAACAGCGGGAGTAATGTCGACCACCGTACTGTCCTCCACAGCAATAATGAGGAAAGCACTCGTAAAAATACTTTCAGTCAGCGTGCCCGAATAATCGACTTCCTGATCAAAACACTGGACGAAATACTCCGACCCCAGACTTTCGACAGGCAGCACAAATGAAGCGTCAAACGAATAGGTGGCGATGTTGCTGATGAACACCGAAACCGTATCGGTGGCCGTCAGCAGCAGCGACTTATGGCCAATCACTTCAGAATTGCTTTCGTTGTAAGCGTATGCTTCGGGAATGGTAATGTTGGTGATGCCGTTGTCACCTACCGAAAACGGGATGTCCGGCAAGGTTCCATCAGGTTTGGAAATGGTTCCCGTACAAGCGCGTTTCGCACTGATCATCACCGTATTGTCGACCCAAGCACCTCCATTGTATTTGTAACCGTTCTCCATATAAGAGAACCAGAACTCCATGCCCTGGGTCGAGTTTTGGGCAAAAAGCGTAACGCCGATGAAAAGTAAAACCAATAAAAGTGTAAATCTCTTTTTCATGTCATTATGGTTTTATTATCACTGCAAATATAGAAAAAATTCCAATTTCCAAATAAAATGATAAAAAATTTCGATAAAAAAGAATTTTTTCGTTTAAAACGAATTATTTTCTCGTCTTCATTGCATCCATGATAACCTCAGCGGCCTTCTCTGAAGCACCTGCATTGCCTAAACGACCCTTCAGCTCTTCATAATCCTCCAGCAACTGACGCTGGCGTTTGCCGTTGTGAAGCAACTGATCCAACTCCTTGACGATGTTCGCTTCCGTCATCTCGCCTTGAATCAGTTCCTTGACCACCTCCCTATCCATCACCAGGTTCACCAAGGAGATGAACTTCACCTTAATCATCCATTTGGCAAGGCAGTATGAAATGCCCGTTGCTTTGTAACACACCACCTCCGGCACTGTGAACAAAGCTGTCTCAAGCGTAGCCGTACCCGAGGTAACAACCGCAGCACTGGAGTTCTGCAACAACTCATAAGTCTGATTCTCAATCAAAAAGACATCGGAATTACCCAAGATCTTTTTATACAACGACTTGTCGAGCGACGAAACCCCCGCCACGACAAACTGGTAGTCAGGGAAATGCGATGCCGCCTTCAGCATGATAGGAAGCACACGTTTCACCTCTTGATGGCGGCTGCCGGGCAACAAAGCGATGATTTCGCGCTTTTCGCCTAGGCTGTTGCGGCGCAGGAAAATAGAACGGTTGGCTGTACCAAACTTGGCCAACTCATCCAAAAGTGGGTTGCCCACGTAGGTCACATCCACGCCATACTTCTTATAGAATTCCTCCTCGAAAGGCAAGATGACCAGCATCTTATCCACCGAGCGTTTGACTTTCTTCACGCGGCGACGTTTCCAAGCCCATACCTGAGGCGAAATGTAATAAAACACCTTGAAACCTTTCTCGTGGGCAAAATCGGCAATGCG
>DAIOUZ010000224.1:0-4769 GCA_036759285.1 Candidatus Limiplasma sp.
CTTCGCTGTTCGTCAGTTGCCAGTGGGACACCACATTGATGCACTCTTTGGGGCATAAGAAGTTCTTCTATATCGTGGCAGGCGGCGATGAAAGGGCTTCTGAAGGAATGCGCAATCTTACAAAACTGTTTGAAAACCAAGGCGTTGAAATCCATTCCGCCACATGGAGCGCAAAACTTCCCCAAACCGAGCAAGACTCATTGGCTCAAGCGCTCATCAATGAAGGCGGCAACATCAACTTCATTGTGTGGGAAAAAGGTACCGTTCTTCCCAAATCGGGCCAAGGCATGGAACACATGGCTTCGTTCGACTATGCCTATAAACTGGCACCCGTCAGGGATTGGCTGTTTGAGCAAAGCAAATAAGGTAAGTGTAGTTTTAATGGCTAAACCGCCGCAAGGGTTTCTTGACCTTTGCGGCGGTTGTCACAACCTTAAGCTATCCACATTTGCAAGGATTTCTGTCGTGTTGGATGTGCCGCTAATTTTGGTGCCGAATTAGAGATATGCATTTATGAAACCATCTGTTTTGCAAATTGATAGTTGTATTTCAAAATAATTTGTACTTTTGCAAAGTTCAAAACGATATGGCAGACTTGACCTTACATAGCAACACGGAATCATTCATCGGCGACATCAAGCGGCTGGTGGAGCAAGGTCGCAATGCCGCATACGGAGCCGTGAACGCTGTGATGATTGAGACCTATTGGCGCATAGGACAACGCATCGTGGAGCAAGAGCAAAAAGGCAAGGAACGCGCGGAATACGGAACGCAGTTGATTGAAATGCTTTCCGAGGAACTGACTAAAACATACGGTAAAGGTTTCAGCAAACGTAATCTTCAGTATTTTAGAAGTTTCTATCTGACATTCAACAACTTGGAAATTGTGCAAACGCGTTTGCACAATTTGAAGTGGTCTCATATCCTGACCACCTTGCGTGTCGAAGACCCCGTTGCGGCAAGGTGGTACCTACAAACCGCTTCGCAGGAAATGTGGAGTGTGCGCACCCTCGACCGTAACATCAGCACACAATATTTCGAACGTCATTTCAAGCAGCCGCAGATTTTGGAGAACCCTGAAAACAAGGTGGCCCCTGACAAATTAGAGATTCTGAAAAGCCCTATCATGGCTGAATTTCTTGGCTTTAAGCATGACACCGACTTTTCGGAAACGGAGTTGGAAAAAGGCCTGATTTCACATTTGCAGGATTTCTTGGTTGAGATGGGACGCGGATTTGCATTTGTGGCCCGTCAGCAGCATATCTTCACCGACATGGGCGATTTCTACATCGATCTTGTTTTCTACAACTATCTCTTGAAGTGCTTCGTCCTCATCGACTTGAAAAAGGGACAAATCACCCACCAAGACGTGGGACAAATGGACATGTATGTGCGGATGTATGACGACCTGAAGCGCACCGAGGGCGACAACCCGACCATTGGAATCGTGTTGTGCAGCGAGACCAGCAAGGACATTGCCCGTTACTCGATTCTGCACGACAGCGACAACCTTTTTGCCGCCAAATACATGCCTCTGATGCCCACCGAGGAAGAACTGCGCCGCGAGATAGAACAACAAAAGGAATTGTATAGATTGCAGCAAGAAAATAAGTAGCCCAACTTCACGCTATCCATTTTGGCAAGGTGTTGGATATGCCGCTTATTTCGGTGCCGAATTAGGTTAAAAATGGTATAGATTACAACAAGGGAACAATACTAGGTTAGGGCGTTTGTTCCAACTCTTGGGCAAATTCTGCTGCACCTTTGCAAACGACAAAAATGATATACATAATAATAAAAATGAAAACCTAACGTTATTATGACGAAATAATTTTAATGATTCATTATATGAAAACATGTAACGAATGCCAACGACCATTAAAAAATGGATTTTATAGGGGACAATCAGGTAGGTGCTATTGTTATGATTGTTTTATGAGAGCAAAAGATCAGCTTCCATCCATCATACAAATGCAAAATGATGTTCAAAAAAGACTTCATGATGCTTATGAGAAAGAAAGAATGCTTATTAAAAAAATCGAAAACGAGGGATATAGTGTAAGACGATGGAATGGTAAGTATGAGGCGTTTGGTCGTATTGAGAGACCTGCATACATTCTTGACTTGGTAAGCGAACTTAACATGGTTCATAATTTGCACGACTCTGTCTATTATGAACGCCAAAATAGAACCCCTAAAATACCTTCAGATATTTTGAATGCTATTTATTGTGAGTCTGAGGATGATGAACTACAGAAATTTGGTAGTGTGTTATAATGATTGCCCTAACAAATAGGTATAATTAGAACCCTTTTTTCCGGCTGAATTACGATCCTGCTGTACTGAAATATAGGGATTTGTAACCTGATATATTATAACAAACAAGATGTTTGTTTTGTAAGAAAAGTACAGATATTCAATGCGTTATATTCTATTCCCATTAGATAGAAAATCCGCAATTCAAGCAAGTCTGGCTTGCGAATTTTTTCATACCTTTGCAGTCGCAATGAAGAACCTATTGTTCGTCATGTTAGGAGGTGCTGTTGGCAGCGGGCTTCGTTATCTCACGAACCTTGCCTGTCAATCGATGCGCTGGCTCAACTTACCGTGGGGAACGCTTGCTGTCAATGTGATAGGCTGTTTTCTGCTGGGTCTGTTGCTGGGTCTGGGCGAACGCTATACCACCTTCCCGAAGGAGATTTATCTCATGCTGACAGTGGGGCTATGTGGCAGTTTCACGACTTTCTCCACCTTCGCTTCCGATTTTTTCCAGCTGAACAATGCGGGACAAATCGGAATGGCCTTGGTTTATTTGGCCATGAGTATAATAATTGGTTTTTTGTTTTTCGGTTTAGGCCGATTTGTTTTGGGGCATTGAACAAATTCTGATGTTGATTTTACAATTCGGGCGAGGGCTTGGATGGCGGATTTTTTCGTACTTTTGCGCAATCGCAAAGGACAACCCACCATGGCAAGCAGCCCCGACTTCGTTCAATACATCGCCGACCAATGCGCCGGTGCGGGCGAGATCACTGTGAAAAAGATGTTCGGCGACTACGGCATCTATTGCGACGGTGTCATCTTCGGCCTCATCTGCGACAACCGCTTCTACTTGAAGCCGACCGAGGCTGTCCGCTCGTTGCTGCGCAGCGTCGAAATGTGTCCACCTTACGACGGCGCGAAAGACTATTTCTTCATTGAAGATGTGGACGACAGGGATTATTTGTCGGCGCTTGTCCGCGAAACTTGTAATGCATTGCCACAGCCGAAGCCGAAAAAGAAAAAAAATGAAATAAATGAATTTTTCTCTTGACTCGTCTCAATGAAACGGAAAAGCGGCCACCTCCACTTTCCCGACACATCCACCTTCGACCCGTTTATGGATTGTTTTTATAACTTTGCAGCCGAATTGCGAAACAGATAAAACCATGCTACATCTAAACAAAGTACACCATATCGCCATCATCTGCTCCGACTATCAGAAGAGTTTGGATTTCTATACGCGAGTCCTTGGATTCAAGGTTATTGCTGAACATTATCGTGCCGAGCGTCAGTCATACAAAACCGACCTCGCTCTTGACCACGATTATATCATCGAGTTATTCTCTTTTCCTTCACCACCGCGCCGATTGACGCATCCAGAAGCCGCTGGTATGCGACATTTGGCTTTTGAAGTCGACAACATAGCAGCAGCCATCGGTGAATTAGATGCACTGGGGATTACACACGAACAGATTAGGATAGACGAGTACACTGGCAAGCAGTTCCTCTTCTTTCAAGATCCTGACGGACTGCCCATTGAATTATATGAAAAGTAAAACCTATTATGAAGAAAGTTAAGATTACCATCCTCAAAACGATGCTGAATGAGGACTTGGCAAAGGAATATGGCATCTGCGGCCTGAAAGCATGTCCGATGATGAAGGTTGGTGATGTGTTTTACGCTGACTATGCAAAGCCTGAAGGTTTTTGTGATGAAGCATGGAAAGCCATTTATCAGTATGTGTTTGCACTGGCTCATGGTGCAGACAAAGGACTATTCTATTATGGTGATTGGATTAAAGAACCTGGCGTGGCCATTGTCAGCTGCAATGACGGTCTGCGCCCTGTGATTATGAAACTTGAAGCGACTGATGAGGAAGCCAAGATTGAATATACGCCAATAGACCGATAAATCAGAATTTGCAAAGGACTTGATGATGAGAAAAGAACTGTCGGAAATGACGTTGGAAGAGTTGTGGGAGTTATTCCCCATCTTCCTTGTCCAGCCCAATGATCAATGGAATGAATACTTTAAGGAAATAGAAACTGAACTTACTAACCTTTTGACAGGTTATCCTGTTAAAAGAATCAGTCACATTGGAAGCACAGCAATCCATGGCATTTGGGCCAAGAACATTGTTGATGTGATGGTTGAGATATCTGAAAATGCCGACATGGAAGAAGTATCGCATGTTATGGATGAGCTGTATTTCCGCGACTATCTGAATGAACATCCTCAGATTGCAAAGGAATATGAAACATTAAAGCTTGAATTATGGAAGAGATATGAGCATGACAGAGATGCCTATACCGTTGCAAAAACTGATTTCATTCGCAAATGGACAAAAGAAGCCCGTGCAATATATGGCAAAAGATACTGAAAAATAACGATTTGTCAAAGCTCCATGAACATGGTTGACTATCGAGAAGGAAAATAAATGTGAACGTTTCGAACAAGCGAGAACAGAGCGTACTTGCTCGCTACAGTTTGAGACCTGATTTACGGA
>DAIOUZ010000225.1:0-4768 GCA_036759285.1 Candidatus Limiplasma sp.
GTTGTTGACGGCGAGCTGTGGATCAAGGGCGACAACGTATTCTCCGGCTATTACAAAGATCCCGAGAAGACCGCCGAGGCCTTTACTCCCGACGGCGGGTTCCGCACCGGCGACCTCGTACGCTTCGACGACGAAGGCTTCCTGTTGCAGAAAGACTCCCTCGGTCGTATCCGCAGAGAGCCTATCCCACAGGAAGAAGCTGCTAAACGTCAGAACTACCGCACGAGCTTCAACTCCAACTACGACGACGGTGACTACATGTCAGCTATCCGTAACCGTTGGAGCGATCCTCAAGATGACCAAAGCGTCTTCACTAGAGAGATGTACGAATATGCCACCAACGACGCTCCTGGTACCACGCTCATCAGCGATGAATCAAGAGTGTACAAAGGCGGTTCTTGGGCCGACGGTCCGTATTACCTGAGCCCTGGCAATCGTCGCTACCTCAACCAGAACCAGTCCGCTTCAACCATCGGTTTCCGTTGCGCCATGAACAAAGTGGGCAGTTCCTTCGCCAAGTAAGTAATAGATTCTTTTTCATGATAGCATTGAAGCCGTTTGATCCGTCAGGCGGCTTCTTTCATTAACAGTTGAGGAGCCCTGAGCCTGTCGAAGGGCCCGAATCCATAAAGACCATGATTGAAACAATATATCAGCATTTCCAGAAAGTATATAAAGTTACCACCGACAGCCGCAAGGTCGAAAAAGACGCCGTCTTTTTCGCCTTGAAAGGCGAGAATTTCGATGCCAACGACTTCGCCTTGCAAGTGGCCGAACAAGGCGTGGCCAGCCTCGTCGTCGCCGACCGCAAAGACTTGCCAAAACATGAGCGCATTTTGATTGTGGACGACGCGCTGAAGGCCTTACAGGACCTTGCTGCCTACCACCGTCAGCAAAGCAAAGCCATAGTGCTATCCATCACGGGCACTAACGGTAAGACAACTACCAAGGAACTCGTTTCGGCCGTACTGGCAAAGAAATACAACATCATCCACACGATAGGCAACCTCAACAACCACATTGGGGTGCCGTTGACTCTGCTGAGCATCCAACCCGACACTGAGATTGCTGTAGTAGAGATGGGGGCCAACCATCCCGGCGAAATCGACTTCCTATGCCACATCGCCGACCCCGACTACGGTCTCATCACCAATATCGGCAAGGCCCATTTGGAAGGCTTCGGTAGCTTCGAAGGTGTCATCAGGACCAAAACGGAATTGTATCGGCACATCAAGGCACATGGCAAGGCCGTGTTCGTCAACCAAGGCAGCCCTCTGCTATGGGAGCAATCGGAAGGGCAAAACCGCATCACATACGGTCGCCATTGTGCTGCCGATGCGCCCGTGGCACCTGGAGCTTGTAACCCATACTTGAGCGTCGTGTGGAAGAAACATCTCATCCAGACCCGTCTTGTGGGCAGCTACAACTTTGAGAATGTGGCTGCCGCCATTGGTGTGGGACAATATTTCAAAGTGGATGAAAATGACATCATTTCTGCATTGGAAGCCTACATCCCTACCAACAGCCGCTCGCAGGTGATTGAGACACAGAAGAACCGCATCATCATGGATGCCTACAACGCTAACCCCACCTCCATGCGCGCTGCTTTGATCAATTTCGCCAACATCTGCGGTAAGGACAGCCTGCTTGTCTTAGGCGACATGCGCGAGTTGGGCACAGCATCTGAAGAAGAACACCGTAGCATCCTCCACTTAATGAAAGAGCTGGGTTTCAAGGAAGCTTTTCTCGTTGGACAGAATTTCTGCACATACAACGAGAACGCCGCATGGATGACCTTCGAAAAAGTCGGAGACTTGTGCCAATACCTTGAGAGCCATCCTATCAGCGGGAAGACGATACTCGTCAAAGGATCAAATAGCATACAATTGGGAAAGGTGTTACCATTATTATAAATGCTGAATGTGGAATGCTGAATGCTGAATGTGGAATGCTGAATGCTGAATGTGGAATGCTGAATGCTGAATGTGGAATTGCGCGATGCGACGCTGGGCTTCGCCACCTCATTGACCACGTCGAATCTTCGATTTCAGCATTCATCATTCAGCATTCCGAATTACAAAATGAAAGAAACCATCGCCATAGGATTAATGTCAGGTAGCTCATTGGATGGGCTGGATATCGCATTAGTACGCTTCCACGAAAAGAACGACGAATACGATTTCCAAATCCTGCAAGCTGATACCCTACCCTATCCTGAATACTGGACGAAACAACTCTCTGAAGCCTTCCATAAGCAGCCTGAGGACTTGGTACAGTTGGACAAAGACTACGGCAAATATTTAGGTGAACAAGTCCTCGCCTTCGCCAAAAAGCACCATGCCACGCCCGACTTCGTAGCCTCGCATGGACACACCATCTTCCACAAACCTGAGCAACATTACACCTTGCAAATCGGGAATGGACAAGAATTGTCCAAGGCTTGCAGTTTCACCGTCATCAACGATTTCCGCAGCGAGGATGTCAGCAAGGGCGGACAGGGTGCGCCATTGGTGCCCATCGGCGACAAGCTGCTCTTCGACGATTACGAGATCTGCCTCAACATCGGAGGCATCGCTAATGTCTCATACGACGAGGACGGCCAGCGCATCGCCTACGACCTTTGCATCGCCAACCAAGCCCTCAATTATCTTGCTCAGATGAAAGGCCTCCCCTACGACCGCGATGGACAACTCGCACGCAACGGAAAGATCGACATGGACCTGCTGAAAAAGCTGAACAGACATCCTTTCTATGGACAGTTGCCGCCCAAGTCCTTGGGCAGGGAGTTTTTCGAAGCCAACCAAAAAAACTTGCTGAAAGAATTGTCCATTGAAGACATGCTCGCCACCTTTGCGGAGCATATCGCTTTGCAAATTGCATTGGGTGTGAGCCATCTGCCCAAAGGGAAAATTCTTGTCACTGGCGGCGGTGCAAGGAACAAGTTCTTGATGGAACGCCTGCAAGCCCGTAGCTCGCATGAGGTCGTCATTCCCGACAAAATGATTATTGATTACAAGGAGGCTTTGGTTTTTGCTTTCCTTGGGTTGCTTCGTATGGAAGGAAAGACAAATGTGCTGGCTTCGGTGACTGGGGCTGAGAGCGACAGTTGCAGTGGGCGGATTTGGAAATATAACGGATAGTTCCTATTTTTGCAGTTGCTAATTTGCGGACATCGTGTTCAAGAAAATCCTAAATACCTTTGGAACGAAGATTCTGGCGGCGGCGCTCAATTTCATCATCGCCATTATCATTTCCCAGACCTTGGGTGATACTGGCTCGGGGACGCAATCGCTGATACTGACCTCCATCACCTTCATCCTCATCTTCTCCGAAATTGTTTGTGGTGCCAGCATCGTCTATCTCACCCCACGCCATTCCTTCAAGAAGATACTGGTGGCCTCCGTGGTTTGGTCGGGCCTGATTGCCTTGGTGATGGGCTTCTGCATCAGGTTGTTCTACCCTGGCTTGGAGTCCAACTTGACCGTTCATGTGGCCATCTTGTCGTTCATCTCCTCGCTCAGCAACATCAATTTCCGGCTGTTGGTCGGCAAGGAAGAAATCCAAAAGGCCAACTATAACACCCTGCTCCAGCCTATCCTGCTGACGCTGACTTTATTGGTGTATTATGTCATCTTGAAGCGGACCGATATCTACGGCTACATCATCGGACTTTATGCCGCTTATTTCGGCACTTTCCTTTTGGGTGTGTGGATGCTTCGAAAAGACTACGCACAGCTTCCACACGACAAGGACCGTGAGTATGGTCCCGTGTTAAAGGACCTCTTCAAATACGGTTTCCTTAACCAGACTGGACACTTTGTGCAGTTTTTTAATCTTAGACTAAGCTATTATCTATTAGATAGTTACATTGGAAGAGGCCAAGTCGGTGTCTTCTCACGCTCGGTCTCCTTGGCCGAGGCCATTTGGATCATCAGCAACAGCATCGCCTTGGTGCAATATGCCCGCATCGCCAATGCTGATGACCGTGCCTACGCGCAAAAACTCACATTGGACTTAAGCAAGATTTGCCTTGTCATCTCGGCTTTAGCTGTAATTGTGCTGGCCTTGTTGCCACCGCAAGTCTACACCTTCGTCTTTGGCCCTGACTTCGGCGAGATGGCGGGCATCATCCGCATCCTTGCACCAGGGGTACTGTTCTACTGCATTTTCCTCCTCCTTGGACACTATTATTCCGGCATTGGACGTTATCAGATGAACACCTTCGCCGCCCTTTGCGGTCTGGCCGCCACCTGCATCCTCGGCTTCACGCTCATTCCGCGCTATGATGTCACGGGTGCAGCCATCACCTCGGCCGTATCGTATACCGTCAACGCCATCTTCTTGTTTGTGTTCTTCCTCAAAGAGTCACATTTTAAAGGTAAGGACTTCATCCTAAGAAAGAGCGAAATACAGAACTACATCACCGAGTTGAAGCAACAATTCTTGAAACAAAACACAGAAAATGAATAAGATACAGAAATTCACCAAAGCCATTGGGCGTATCATCAAGCATCCTTATCTGCTCAACCTTGTATTGCAAGATGATGACAGTAACAAAGAGGATGTCATCCAAAAGTATGGCCTCAAAGATGGTCTTCCTGTGGTGGAAATCAACACACTATTTCCCGACTTCCATGAGATAGCCAAGCCGTATGCCTACCTTTCGGGTGCCACCATGCCCATTGACATTGCTTTGTTAAGGGCTTTGGCGAAACGCTATGCGGTGAAGGACTATTTCGAGATTGGCACCTGGCGCGGTGAAAGTGTG
>DAIOUZ010000226.1:0-4736 GCA_036759285.1 Candidatus Limiplasma sp.
GGCCATCCGACTACCTGTGTTGCCGTAAGGCGAGTAGTAGGTGTCGTCCTTTGCCGTCTGACGGTTCGCCGAGCAGCTGACGAAGGCCATTAAGGCAATGATGGGGATGAATCTTAACGCTTTCATTTTATTGAGTTTTTATTTGTTCTTGAAATAGGTTGATAAACGGCTTCAAAACTCGCAAAAATCGTACCAAAAAACCATCATTCGAAATTGATTTTCAAAATTATTCTAATTTGATGACTTCGCCTTCATTCGTACATTCTTTCAAGATCCACGGGCTGCCCTTATAATATACGTTTCCGGTGCTGCTGAGAAAGGCAACCAATTCGTTTCGAGCCCATACATATACATCATTAGTCGATTGCGATTGCACCTTGACAATATTGGAGTTCAGATTCTCGGCATGGATGGTGCCATAGCTTTTCAAGTAGTGCTCGGTATAGCCTGCGATACCGCGCAAAGTGACTTTAGAAGTGCCGAAACTGAAAACGGTCTTCAATACATCGCAGTTGAAGCACAAGTCAATGTCGCCGCTGCCTTCCTTGATTCTTAGGACAAAAGCATGGTTCCAACAAGTTTCAATGGAGTCGATGATGACATTGAGGGTGTCTGTCATTAAGGTGTCAATAGGGATGGTGTCGATGCTCAATGCCCCAAATCCTCTGATGGAATCAAAGCATCGCAGGTCGCCGATAGAGGCATAAGTGATTTCGCGCAGGCTGTCGTAGTACACGGTCATGTCGATGCTGTAGTCGTAGCTGCGCAGCCAGTTGTATTCGTTCTCGTTCTTGATAATCAAGGAGTCGCCCTGCACTTTGGTGATCACCTTTCCGATGAGGTTCTCAGGGCAGGTCAGTTCTATGTATTGGCGGTCACTGTTTACGAGCTTGACATTCACATTGTTGTATATGCATATCGTCTCAAAGCGTTCCCCCAAGTTGCGCTGCTCGGTGACAGGCGTGCCGTTGGTGAACACCTTGCTGCATGAGGCAACAAACAAGCTAATGAGGAAAAACAGGACTACGATGTGTTTTCTTTTCATGATGAGGTAGATAATACTTGTGTTGCAGATGATATCCTATGCCGAAGCTGATGAAGTCGGCCTTAATGTCGAAAGTGGTGAAGGCTAGCGTAGCAAACAGGTTTTCGTTGAAATAATAACGGGCTGCCACTTTCTGGTAAAATAGCATACCGAATGTCGGTGAGTTGAGGGGAACATTGTTGCGCACTCCAAGGTTGAACATGAAGCTGACTCGGTCGAGTAGCATCTCATAGGCAAATAAAATGCCAGGTTTCAAGTATAGGTTCCAATCAGGCTTGGTGATTTTGTCGGAATTGTCGTAGACCAATTCGATTCCGAGTCCCAAACGGTCGCGTTCAGTGATTTGAAACATGAAGTTAGCAGCCAAGTCATGAACCAAAAAATACTGGTGTGTGCCATATTGTTGACTCAAGTCCTTGAAGCCAAGGGTGTATTGGTAATCGGTGACAAAATGTTGCTTGCCGTCGAACTCAAAGAGGTAATTCTTTGGACGCAACTTTTTGTCAATATGTGCTTTAGGCGGTGCCAAGTACCATGATAATCCCGTGGCCACACTGAATATATTGATGCCC
Source organism: Candidatus Limiplasma sp. (assembly GCA_036759285.1). Lineage (GTDB taxonomy): Bacteria > Bacteroidota > Bacteroidia > Bacteroidales > F082 > Limimorpha. The sequence continues at coordinate 1,618 of DAIOUZ010000226.1, forward strand.
ATATTGGGAGCTCGGGTGGCACCGTTCGAGAAATGGGTCAGTCCCGCCGAGGTCACCCAATGCAGTCGCTCTACGATGCGCTGACGGTATTCAAACGACAGGTTGATGGCAGCATTCAAATGTGACCCGATGGCGTAGTTGTGGTAGTTTTCCTTGGGGTCGAATTTGTTGGTCAACCACGACACACCTACACCAAGTTTGAAAGTCAGCCTGCTATGTACGCCCGGTGTGATAGGGAAGTTAATAAAAGGGTAGAGAGCGAACACCTTGCCCAACTCAGCCGCGATGCTGTCGTTGCCGAAACCCGAATAATAAAAGGTGAAACCGATGGAAGGGTAGTTGTGCAACACTTCCCAACGTTGCTCGCCGTAGGTGTTGCGGTGCAGCGAAAACTCATAGCTGGGTGTATGTCGGCTATAACGCCCTAATGCAGAGTGGTATTCATCGTTTTGGAAATACATGTAGCCATAATGCACCCGCGCCTCAATCTCATAGTTCCGATTACTGAGCTGGGCACTCGCGGTTTCCCTTATTAATAATAATAAGGTGAGCAGCACAAAAAGAATGCTATGGTTTTTTTGTCGTTCCATCGAGCCTGCAAAGGTACAAAAAACTACGATAATAAGGAGATTCCCTTCGGGAATGATGGATGTAGGGCTGTCACATCGTGGCAGCCGCTTATGCAAACCAATAAAAGCGGCTGCCATAATATGACAGCCCTACAAGCCGCCGCGGTTAACAATAACAACGACACTCCCTTCCCGAAAGGAATCTCGAAACAAACAAGGAAACAATTCAACATTATTCCTTACTTTTGCAGCCAAAATAAGAATATGTTATGGACGAAAGACTTCAAGCTTTCAAGCAACTTTTAGATATTATGGATGCAGTTCGGGCTGGCTGTCCGTGGGACAGCACCCAGACTATCCACAGCCTGCGTCACCTCACCATCGAGGAGACTTATGAACTCAGCCAAGCCATCCTCAACGACGACCTCAACGACGTGAAGAAGGAGCTCGGCGACCTCATGCTTCATCTCGTCTTTTATGCCAAGATAGGGCAGGAACAGGGAGCCTTTGACATCGCCGACGTGCTCAACGGCATCTGCGAGAAGATGATTGTGCGTCACCCGCATATCTTTGGAAATGAGCATGTTGAGAATGCAGAGCAGGTAGAGCAAAACTGGGAGAAAATCAAGTTGGAACGCGAACACAACCGCAGCGTGTTGGGCGGCGTTCCAGAGGGATTGCCTTCATTGCTGAAGGCCTATCGCATGGCGCAGAAGACCGCTGGCGTGGGCTTTCGCTGGCCCGATGCCGACCAAGCTTGGCAGAAGGTGGAGGAGGAGAAGGACGAACTCATTGAGGCGTTGCAAAAGCCTGACAACACTACCCATATCGAAGAGGAATACGGCGACCTGCTCTTCGCCTTGGCGGCCTACGGCAACTACATCGGCGTGAACCCCGACGACGCCCTCGAAAAAACCAACAAGAAGTTCCGCGAACGCTTCGCCTTCATCGAGCAGAAAGCGCGTGAACAAGGCAAAGGAGTGCAGCACCTTACTCTCGACGAGATGATTGCTTACTGGAGAGAAGCGAAGTAATAGCAGAAAGAGATTCCCCTGCGGGGAATGGAAAATGCATAAGTGTATAAAGCGGCGGCAGGAAACACTACCGATAACCAACTCGTTGAATCCGCCGCATATAACTAAATGAGAAAACTCCATTCCCCGTAGGGGAATCTCAAACTGAAAAAAAAACACCTTTCCCCCTTGCACCATATTATTTTTCATTATATTTGCAGCGCATTTTGCGCAACTTTTTTGATTGAATTTATTCATTTAATACTAACTAAAATTTCAAAAAAATGAAGAAAGTATCTTTACTCATTGCGATGATTGCCTTTGTTTGCGGCAATGCTTTCGCACAGTTGCACTTCGATTTTGACGACTGCCCAGAAGGCGCCAAGATCGCTCAAACCCTTGGTGATCCTTGGACCACTTGGAGCAACGCTCCTGGCGGTGCTGAAGACGGTGTCTTTGGTATGGCTGGTGGTACCATGGCTGCTCACTTCACTTATGGTAACGACCAAGTCGTTCAACTCGGCGACCACTCGACGGGTGTCTATGACCTCGAATTCGATGCTTTCGTTCCGGAAGGCAAGAACGGTTACTTCAACGTGCTGCACCACTTCGCTGGCAGCAACAGCACTTGGGCCATGCAGGTTTACATGCACATGACCAACGATGGTCAGAACTCGACCCAAGCTCCCGGCCACGGCACCGTGCACGCTGGTAGCAATGGCACCTGCGACCTGCCTTGCGTCTACGACGAATGGATGCACTTCCGCGTCCATGTAGATGCTGACAACGATGTCGCTCAACTGTATTTCAACGTGGTTGGCCAAGCCGAAGAGCTTTATGCCGAATGGCAGTGGAGCTTGGACAGCTTTGGTGAGAACCAAGCTGACCGTGTCCTCGGTGCTATGGACTTCTTCCCTCCCGAGAATGCCGCTACCTCTGAGTATTATCTCGACAACCTCGAAGTCACGCTGCAAAGCAACGACGAGGTGCTGCTTTTCGAACCCTTTGAAGATTACAATGTGGGTGGAAAGATCGCTCAAGAAGCCATTGCAGCTGGTAATGACTGGTGGACCACTTGGAGCAATGCTCCTGGCGGTGCTGAAGACGGTGTTGTTTCCGACTTCGACACCAAGTGCGGTCACCTCACCTATGGCAATGACCAGGTCCTCCTCCTTGGTGATGAAGAGAACGGTAACTACGACCTCGAGTTCGACATCCTCGTCCCTGAAGGCAAGAACGGTTACTTCAACATCCTGCACCACTTTGCTGGTTCCAACAGCACCTGGGCTATGCAATGTTACCTCCATCTGACCAATGATGGTCAAAACTCGACCTCAGCTCCTGGTCAGGGTACCATCCACGCTGGTAGCAACGGTACTGCTACATTGACCAATGTGGTGTATGACCAATGGATGCACTTCCGCTTGAATGTCGACACCGATACCGATGTCGCTAACTACTACTACACCGCTCCTGGTGAAGACGAAGTTCTCGTCTGCACTTGGCAGTGGAGCTTGGACAGCTTCGGCAACAACGT
>DAIOUZ010000227.1:0-4711 GCA_036759285.1 Candidatus Limiplasma sp.
GCGGAGCTCGATGTCGAAATCGAAGCCCGAGCCGAGGATGTCCTTACCGAGCAGGCCGTATTCACGAGCCTGGGCGATGGCGACTTGCAGACGGTGGATAGCCAGCGGGTATTCAGCACGGATGTAAACCAAACCGTGGGTGGCGCCGATGGCATAGCCGCAGATGGCCATAGCCTCGACGATGCTGTGCGGGTCACCTTCCATGATGGAACGGTCCATAAACGCACCCGGGTCGCCTTCGTCGGCGTTGCAGATGACGTACATCTCATCGCACTTGTTCTTGGCGCAGAGGCCCCATTTCACGCCAGTGGGAAAACCAGCACCGCCACGGCCACGGAGGCCTGACTTGGTGATTTCGTCGACCACCTGGGCGGGGGTCATCTCTGACAAGACCTTACCCAAAGCTTCATAACCGCCGCGCGAGATGCACTCGTCGATGTTTTCGGGGTTGATGAAACCGCAGTTACGCAAGGCGATACGCAGTTGCTTACGATAGAAGCCCATGTGCTTCGAGTCGGCAACGTGTTCCTTGTTCTCGGGATCCATGTAGAGCAAATCAGTGACCTTACGGCCCTTGATGATGTGCTCGTTCACGATCTTCTCGACATCTTCAGGCTTCACCTGAGTGTAGAAAGTGTTGTCAGGCATGATCTTGACGATGGGGCCCTTCTCGCAGAAGCCGAAGCAACCCGTTCTGACCACCTGAACTTCATCCTGCAAGCCCTTCGCGGCGAGAATGTCCTCGAAGTTCTTGATGATTTGAGCACTTGCCGAAGCCTGGCAGCCTGTACCGCCGCAGACGAGCACGTGCATCTTGATTTTTGCCATATAAATTCCTCCGAATTAAGGGTTATTAGATAGTTTCATAGTTCACCGGGATGACACCCTCGACCATTTCGTTGTTCATCACATACTTGGTGAGGATTTCGTCAGCGCGGTTGTTGTCGACATGACCAAAGACGACCGGGTCTTTGCCGGGGCACTTCACCTCGATGGTCGGCTCAGCGTGGCAGTAGCCCATGCAGCCGGTTTGGGTGAAGACGACGCCGATTTTCAGCTCGTCGGCCTTCTCCATCATGTGTTCCATAACTTGTTTTGCACCAGCGGCGATACCGCAGGTAGCCATTGCGACCTTAATTTGCACCAAAGAGTCGGGATCGTTGCTCTTTTCGCGAAGGTCAAGGTTCGACTGAAGCTTTTCTCTCATAGCTTTCAGTTCTGCTAAAGACTTAACTTTTGCCATAGAATGATTTTTTTATGGTTATTTATTGAGTTGATTTCTCAGGTTTGTCTCTTGAGAGGACACTCCTCCCGAAAAACGCTGCAAATTTAGGGAAAATAAGTGCTCATTCCAAATAAAGAACCAAGATTTTATGGTTTTCAGAAGCTTATTTATCTTACTGAAAAACAAACAATTGTATAGGCTATATTTCTATTTTTAGTAAATTAGAATGATTCTAATTTAGAAAAGGGCTTTTTCCAATAAAAATGCTTCGCCTATTATAGAGTCCATCCCCTGCAATCCTCTGCATGGTATGACATAATAGGCGAAGCATTTTTGCATTCGCTAATTTGAGCTATCCAAACAAGCAATTAGCAATTAAAGCTCGTCGTTGATGAGCATCTCAAGGACTTTCATGAAGTTCTTCTCCTTGAGGTTGACCTCGCCTTCTTCAGCCGAAACGATGTCGTTGATGTTAGCCATGAAAGCCGCCTTGTCTTCCTCAGTCTTGAGGAATTCGTCCTTGTGCTCTTTGAAAAAACTCAGCCATGCAGGGCTTGTCATTGATTTCCAGGACTCGAAGACTTCATAATAGCTCTTTTCATCGAATTGCATGCAAATACGTTCCAGCTCTTTCATAGAGATGTTGCCATCGATGCCAGAGGCACAAAGCATCATGAAAATCTCAAATTTCTCTTTAGTAAGGTTTTCTATCATGGCGATACATTTTTATGGTTATTTGGTTACAAAAGTAGAAAATAAAATCATACCTTTGCGGCAAATTTCAAATTTTATGAGAAAAAAACTTTTAATCGCCATTTTTGCCCTTTTAAGCGGCACAATAACGGCACAAAGCAAGTGTTTCTGGGTTTTCTTCACCGACAAAAACGATACCCAATTCGATCCTTACACCTATTTCGATGCCAAGGCCATCGCTCGTTACAACCAATGTGGCGCTGACCTTTACGACATCAGCAACTATCCGCTGAACGAAAGCTATGTCAATGCGGTCGGTTCTTACTCCACCGAAGTCTTTGGCGAGTCACGCTGGCTGAATGCTATTGGTATTGAAGCAACCGACGACAATGTAGCCTTGATTGCCCAGCTACCATTTGTTGCCAAAGTGCAGGAAATCGTTTCCAATGGAACGGTAGCTCATGTTGAGACTGAGTTTAAGGAAGTCGAAAACGACAGCATAGACATCCTCACCGACCAACTGAAACGCTTCGGCGGACAGCACTTCATCGACCATGGTATTGACGGAAAAGGCTTGCGTATCTGCGTTATGGACGGCGGCTTCCCGAAAGTGAACACCCACCTCGCATTCCAGCATTTGCGCGACAACCACCAGATTCTGATGACCTACAACTTCCCCAACAAGAAAGAGGATGTTTACGGCTGGAGCACCCACGGCACCATGGTGTTGAGCTGCATCGCCGGCATCAACGAGGAGGGTCAGAAACTGGGTCTTGCCACAGGCGCCGAGTTCCTTTTGGCCCGTACCGAAATCGACCCTGAGCCTTTTAAAGAAGAGGTGTGGTGGGCACAAGGTGCCGAATGGGCCGACAAGAACGGTGCCGACATTATTAACAGCTCATTGGGTTATGGTAAGGACCGTCACTGGACCAAGGACATGGACGGTACCTCATACGTGGCCAAAGCCGCAAACAAAGCTGTCGAGAAGGGCATCCTGATTTGCAACTCCGCCGGTAACGAGGGCGATGACCACCGCTGGATGACCATCATTACCCCTTCCGATGCTGAGAACGTGATCTGCGTGGGCGGCATCAACGCCAACTTGGACTATTACCAACATATCTCTTTCAGTTCCTATGGTCCTACCGCCGACAAGCGTCGCAAACCTGATGTGGTGGCTTTTGGAATAGCTGAGGTCGCTGAACCAAAGGGAGGTTATTCCAATGCCGCTGGCACCTCGTTTGCAAGCCCGTTGACGGCTGGTTTTTGCGCCTGTGCTTGGCAGACCAAGCGCGACTTGACTGCCTTGCAAATGAAGGCTGAAATCCTGAAATCATGCGACCTCTATCCTTATTATGATTATGCCTACGGTTACGGTGTTCCTCAAGCTGCCTATTTCACCAACGAACTGAAACCCGCCGAGCGTTCCTTCAACCTCGTTCAAGAAAAAGATGGCGTGAAGATTTCCATTCCAAAGGTCATTGAAAACCAAGATGTGTTTATCAGTGTGGAAGGTGCCGATGGTGTTTTGCTCGGCTATTATAAAGTTTCCCCTGATTCGACGGGCATCAAGCTGAATAACAAGGACTTCGGCCAAGGCAAGAAACTGAATGTCAACTACAACGGGTTCTACGACTCCTGCCCCATCAACGGCATGGGCGGTGACATCAACCTGCTTGCTAATAATCGCAACAGCCAGAACGGCACTTTTAAAAAGGTATCCAAGGAAGGTTGGCAGAAGACGACGTTTTCTCAATATGACTACAATCTATCCAACAGCACTTGGAACGGCTTCAACCGTCATTTTGCTTACGGTCGCCGCTGGTTGTACGGCAAGACATATAAAATAGGTATGGGACTCGGTTTGGATTTCAACCGTTTCGTGTCCAAAAACAGTTTGGCATTTGAAGACCGCACAACCATCATGCGTCAGATGCAAATACGTGGAGAATTGTTGCAACGCATCGTTTTCCGTAGATTGGGCATTAATTGGGATTTGGGTGCTTATGGTGGTATCAACGCTTTGCGTCGGGTGAAAGTGATTGACAATGTCACATGGCAAGATGCAGAAGGTAACCCAACTCATCCATATAATAACAAGGTCACTAGCTTTTATAATTACTGCAGGGCCATGAACCTCTTTGAATATGGCGCCACCACACGCATTAGTTATAGTATTGCCAACATGATCAATATCGGTGTCTACGGCAGCTATCGCCTGTCGCCTGTCATCACGAAGGAAGACTTCCTCATCGGCAGTCTCAATAATCAGCCCTCGCCGTGGAGTGTCGGTATTGAGTTTGAACTGGTGCCGTAATAAGCCATATAACCATATAGTTTTTGGGAAATCGCACTTTTCGGAGTGCGATTTTTTTATTATACTGAAAAACAACACCGTACAACTTTTTTCAAAAATAATTCGTTTTTTTTGCATAGTGTATGAAATAATGTTGTATTTTTGCAGCGTCAAACAAATGGATAAAATAATATCGATATGGCGACGCAACACAACACATCCTTGGTAGTAACGAAATCGACTTTGAGCCGGTTGCCACTCTACTACAGCCATATCTGCAAGTTGAAGCTAGAAGGACAGGTTTACGTTTCGGCGGCGGCTGTAGCGAAAAGCCTCAACCTCAACCCCGTCTTGGTGCGCAAGGACCTCGCTGGGGTTTGCTCCGTTACAGGCAAGCCTCGCACTGGCTTCGAAATCGACACTTTAATTCATGACTTGAGCGAACACCTAGGCTACAACAAGGAGGACGAAGCTATTCTGATAGGCGTGGGCAGCCT
>DAIOUZ010000228.1:0-1808 GCA_036759285.1 Candidatus Limiplasma sp.
AGGCATCAATCCTCTTACATAAGTCTTTAAGTTGGTCAGCAGTGATCATATTAATTTTAAGTGTTTGTTTTCTGGGGTGCAAAGGTAGTAATTTTATGGAAAATGTGTAATTTTGCCATTATTATCATTAAAAGAATACCCTATGAAAAGACTTTTCCTGTTTTTATTGTTGGTCTTTGGCTTGATGAAGCTGAATGCCCAGACCTTTACCTATGGCGACTTGAACTATGAAGTCAACTACGGCGGCACTTCCGTCACCGTGTTGGATCACGTGGACGGCACTGATGCCACGGGTACGTTGACCATTCCCGATTATGTGGTTTATAATGGAAACAACTATGCTGTAACTATTATTGACAGCTATGCTTTTAGCTATTGCAGGGGACTGGAAGGCATTTTGGTCCTCCCTAGCACTCTTGAGGAAATCGGCGACGATGCTTTCGATTACTGTGGTTTTACTGGCGTTGTGACCATTCCTGCTTCGGTGGAATGGATTGGCTACACGCCTTTCTATGGCTGTGATGGCATCGAGGGCTTTGTGGTCGACCCCTCCAATGAGGACTACGATTCGCGTGACAACTGCAATGCTGTTATCTCCTCTTATAATAATGAACTGAAATTCGGATGCAAGAATTCGACCATTCCCAATGGGGTTGAATCCATTGCAGAGGATGCATTTAGCCATATAGGCGGCCTGACTTCCATTACCATCCCCAGCACAGTGACTGAAATTGGCGGCTGGTCGTTTTGGTTCACTGGCTTGACGAGTATTACCATTCCCAACACGGTGACTTACATCGGCACGAATCCGTTTGGCGGTTGCGCTGGGCTGGAAGAGATTGTCGTTGAAGCTGGCAATCCTGTCTTCGACTCGCGAAATGGTTGCAACGCCATCATCAGGACAAGCTCGAACGAATTGCTTACTGGCTGCCAAAACACGGTGATTCCCGACGACGTGATCCGTATCGGCGACAACGCCTTCTATTATTGCAGCACCCTCACAGGCGAGTTGGTGATTCCTGAACAAATTATCTCCATTGGAAAATATGCCTTTGAAAAATGTACAGGTCTGACGGGATCCTTGGTCATCCCCAACACCGTTGTTGAGCTTGGCGAGTCGGCTTTCGGCAACTGTACTGGTTTTGACGGAACTTTGACCTTAAGCGAGAACTTGACCTACATAGGCAGTTGGACTTTTGAGGAATGCGCTGGTTTCAAAGGTTCTTTGGTGATTCCCAATTCGGTGACTTCCATCGGTTCCAGTGCCTTTGAAGGCTGCCACGGCTTTGACGGTACGCTGACCCTCTCCAAAGGCCTGACCTCCATCGAGAGCTTTGCCTTTGCGAGCTGCGATGGTTTCATGGATGCTGTCATCTACGCCGAAGTGCCCCCAACACTCGGCAATTATTCTTTCGGTGGCTTTGGTAGCACCCAGCTGACGGTGCCTTGTGGCTGCATATCGGTGTATGAGAACTCCGATTGGAGCGAGCAGTTCACTAACATCATTGAGGATTGCACGGCTGTTTCTGAAAACGGGGACAACAGTATTTCGGTCTATCCCAATCCAACCCATGGCATGGTGAGAATCGAAGCAGAAGGCATCAATAACATTTGCATTTTCAATCTTTTGGGCGAAAAGGTGTTTGAAAGTTTGGTTTCTGGCGATGCTTTTGAATTCGATTTCAGTGGCTATAACTCTGGGGTTTATCTGATTAGGATGGAAACGGCGAAAGGTGTTGAGACCAAATTGGTTACGGTTGAATAATACCTATGCGGATTAACAAGTACATAGGACTGTTTTTTGCGCT
>DAIOUZ010000228.1:1828-4672 GCA_036759285.1 Candidatus Limiplasma sp.
GGTTTTTTGTTTGCTTGTCATCCTATTCCTCGTGATGCACGGCAAGCCGCCCGTGACGCTTTAGAAAACGCCCATATCCAGTTGGATTCGGGTAATAAAATGGATGCCATGCGTTTGTTCAAGGAGGCTGAACATTACGGTCTATTGGCAGACGACACGCTGACTTTGGCTCATGCGCGATTCAATATTGCGAGATGCTTGGGTGAGTATGCCAATGAAGAGGAGCTCTTTTCGCTATTAAAAGCTGCCGACGAGGGCTTTGGTGACAATTACGCCGAGCGCGCCAAGGTGATGACCTTTTGGGGCGATTATTACCAATTCCACAGGCAATTCGATAGTGCAGAGGTTTATTTGAATCGCGCGATGGACTATGCGGAAAGAAGTGGTTCAGTGGATGCGAAACGCTGTGCCTTGTCTGCTTTTCATGTGAAGTGCTTCAATGCCAAGGAATACAAAAAGTCAGGCGACTACTTGCTGCAGTACTTTCAGACCTACCCTCCTGATCCAAGCGATAGCGTGTTGATGTATTATTACCACAATATGGGGAATGTCTATTTTAAGATGGGTAATATGGATTCGACGACTTATTACTACGGTCGCTTGGAGGAAATTTTAACCAGTTCAGAACCAGATTGTTCAGCACAAAACGAAAGTGCATGGTATTATGGCGCACTTGCTAATTTTGCCGAGATGCGCGGCGATTTTGAGAAGGCATGCGAGTACATGTATTGGTACGAAAAACATGATGCGCATTACGACATAGAGCAGCAGAAAAACAACCTCGCACTCATCAGCCAGAAATACGATACCGCGGTGATGCAGAACGAGTTGAACGAGAAGATCATTCACAAACAGCGTGTTATCATCCTGATAAGTGGGGCGGCGGTCTTGGTTTTGTTGGCCTTCTTAATCTCGCAACTCCGATTGGCGCGTAACCGCAAGCGGGAAGCCGAAATCAACGCCGAACTGTTCCACTTCAAGCAGCAGCGCCAAGCCTTGGCGCAAAAGGATGCCGAGCATGAGCAAATCCAACAGGGCTATGCCGACCGTCTTTCGGAGGCTTTGGACAAGGAGCAACAAACAATGATGCTATTGGACATCTACTTGAACAACAGCAAGAAAGCCAACCATCTCAATGACTTGGAGCATTCCGTTTTCGGCAAAAAAGACCATTGGAAGGCCATGCTCGCTGTGGTGGAGGAGAAATACCCTGGCCTTTGGGAGACCCTCGGACAAAAATACCCCGACTTGGACGAGGACGAGAAGAAGTCCTTCATCCTATCGCATTTCAAGGTCTCACGGCAAGAGGAAGCGGATTATCTTGGAACTACCGTGAATATGGTGGATAAAATGCGTGGGCGGGTAAGGAAGAAGATGGAAAGACATGAATAGTTCTTTGTTTTTACACGAATTGCCATGAAATGAACACGAATTTTCAAAAATTGAAATTAATGAACAATTCGTGATAAATTAATGATAATTAGTGTTTTAAAAAAGGAAACGATTTTTCCATGAAGAATTTAGGAAGGACTTCTCCTTGAAAAAGTTTGGAATGAATTGGGATCCAACTTATTCATTCCCAAAATATTACAACTTTTCAACCCTAGAAAAGTTTGGAACGGTCTTTCAAATACTTGACAAATGCGATAGTTTTGCGTCATGTCACAAAACGGCGTTCTCGTCCGTCTACTTAGACGCGGGACTACGGGACATGGGCATGTCTCGAAGTCCCATAGTCCCGTGTCCCGAAGTCAAAAGATATTGCAGTTTAATTTTGAACACTTACATAAAACAAATCACCATGAATAAAAAACTGTATTTCCTTTTGCTGCTGACGCTCGCCATTCCGCGCTTGGCGCTTGCGCAGAATCCCATCAACATTGATGAGTACAAGGTCATCGACCAAAGCCGCTTCATCATCACCTACGAAGCAATGATGACCGACGACTCACTGAAACCTACCGAACACAACTACGACCGCCTCGTCCTGATGGTGGGCGACTCCATTTCAAGATGTTACAGCAACACTATGCACCGTTATGATTCCGCCTTTACGGTAAGCGAGCGAAAGGGCCAAGACGGTTATAAAAACATGAGCCATTTCGTTGCGGATTCTGGCGGCGTTTGGGTGCCCGATGTGTACAAGTATTACGGCTCAAAGCGGATGACAGTCATGCACCGGATGGGTGAGGCTCGGGTGCCGATTTATTTGTACGATGAGTCTTTGGACTTGATGGATTGGAAGATGTCGTTTGGGACGAAAGAAATCCTTGGCTATCAGTGCTTCAAGGCCGAATGCGACTTCCGTGGACGGCATTGGACGGCTTGGTTCACGATGCAGATTCCTGTGAAAGACGGTCCGTGGAAATTCGGTGGCTTGCCCGGACTGATTCTCGAAATGGAGGAATCGCGAGGGCATTACGCTTTTCGCTGTATCGGCATCGAGATGAAGAAAAAGCCGATAATTTGGTATGATGGGCCTCGTTTTGAAGATTATCAACATTGCACCCGCGCCGATGTCATGAAGCAAGAGGAGGATTATCATGCGGATTTAATTGGCTATATTCGGATGGCGAATCCTGGTATCAAGATACATATCGCTAAAATGGACGCTTCTGGCAAATATGCTGGTTCGGAGGAAGCTCCCGAAGGCTACAAGAAAGTATTGCCTTATAACCCAGTGGAATTGGAGTGAAGAATTGAAAATCAAAATATTATGACTAAAAACGCCCATTTCATTTTGCTGCTGATATTCGCCGTTTCGCATTTGACGTTCTCGCAGCCACCCATCAACCTTGATGAATACAAGGTTCTTGACCAAAGCCGCTTCATCGTTACATACGA
>DAIOUZ010000229.1:0-4563 GCA_036759285.1 Candidatus Limiplasma sp.
GTTGCCCTTGCGGAACTGGGTGCGGTCCTTCTCCTTGAGGTCACCGACCTGATGGCCGAGGAGTTCGTACTTGCCCTCGGTGGGGTTGTCCAAGAGGCCGAGGATGTTGAGCAAAGTCGATTTGCCGCAGCCCGAGGGACCCATGATGGCGACAAACTCGCCGTCGTTGATTTCGAACGAAACGCCGTTCAATGCTGTGGTTTCGATTTCTTCCGTGCGGAAGACTTTGGTCAGATTTTCTGCTTTGATCATGATTGTTGTTTTTAATTGTTTAACTTTTATTTTGTTGATTTGTTGTTTTTCTGTTGGTCACAAAACCTGCAAAACCATCAAAACCTTTTTAGGAGTTGTGGGAAGCACGCCAACCTGCTGCTTCCCGGCGGCAAGGCGGGTGCCGTGCCGCCACCGATATTTATCAAGTTTTGCATTGTTTTGAGTGTTTTGTGATTAAAATACCAATACATCGCTTTCTCCGAAATTGTCATACGATGAGGTAATCACTCGTTCGCCTGGCTCCAAGCCTTCCACGACCTCGTAATACTGTGGGTTTTGCCGCCCGATGCGGATGTCGCGCTTCACGGCTTTGCTGCCATCGGAGGTTAGCACATAAATCCACTTGCCGCCGGTCTTTTGGTAAAAGGCACCGCGCGGGATAAGCACGGCCTCCACAGGCTGGCCGAGTTGCAGGTTGAGGTAGTAAGTCTGGCCGCTGCGGATGTTCTCCGGCTGCTGCCCTACGAACTTGAAGTCGGCCTTGAACTTGCCGTCGCGCACCTCGGGATACACCTTGCGGATCTGCGCCTGGTAGCGTTCGCTCTGCCGCTCGAAGGTGGCCTCCAAGCCCGCCGTGATACGGTCGATGTAATGTTCGTCGATTTGGGCCTCAATCTTGTAACTGTCGAGGTTGTTGATTTGCCCAATCTTCGAGCCTGTCGCCACCGACTGGCCGAGGACGACATCCAAAAGACCCAGTTCACCGTCAATGGGCGCCTTGATGGTGAGGTTGTCCTTGCGCTTGCGGATCATCATCATATTGAGGCGCATGTTGTCGAGGCTCTCGCGCATCTGGTTGATTTCCACGGAGCGGTGGAGACTGTCCTGCTTGGCACGGTTTTCCACCAGTTTCAGACGGCTGGTCGAGAGTTCAAAGTCCTCCTCGGCTTTCAGGTAGTCCTCGCGGGCGATGAGGCCGTCGTCAAAGAGGGCTTTCTGCGCCTCGTAGGTGCGTCGGTTGCGCTGCACTTCCATCTGCAATTGCAGCTTCTCCTGTTCGACGCTCAACTTCTGCTGTTCCATCTGGAGCATCGTGTTGCGCAGGATGTTCTCTTTCTCGGCGAGGTCGGCCTCGGAATTGAGGATTTGCATGTCGAGGTTCTCGTTGCTGAGGATGAGTATAACATCGCCAGCACTGACGCGGCTGCCTTCCTCGGCCACAATCTGTTGCACCACGCCACCTTCCAAGGGGCTGATTTGTATGGTTGTCATGGGTGCGACCTGTCCGCTGATGCGGATGTAGTCGTTGAACTCGCCCTGGGTGACAGTGCTCACGGTGATGTTGTCCGCATCGATGCGGAGCTTCTGGGCATCGTCCCTGAAGATGAGCCAGAGGATGAAGGCCAGGAGCAGGGCTCCGCCCCAGAACGGCAAGGCCTTCTTGGTAAAGGCGAGGGCTATGCCTTTCTTCTTTTCGATTTTACGATCCATTGAGTTGGTTTCCATATACTTTTTTATTTGTTTATCTTTAATCGTTGACTTGTTTGAGATTCCCTGCGGGAATGGAGTAGGTCATTGTAGTTATAGGGCGGCGGCAAGAACTAGTTGCCTATTCGTAACACCACTGGCCGCCGCGGTTAAAAACAACCTCCGACCTCCATTCCCCGAAGGGGAATCTCTCTTGTCATTCTTATTCATCTTTCAATGATTTTACCGGATTCATCCGGGCGATGCGCCAGCTGCTGATGCCGATGACCAGTCCGACGATAAGCAAGACTATCGCGGCGGCACCAATGAAATACCAAGGCGAGAGGTCGATGCGGAAGGCGAACTGCTCGATCCACTTGCGGGCGACGAAGAAGGCACCCACAGCGCCCACAACCGCCGCCACGAGCGACAATCGTAACACCTCGCCAACAAACATCCTGACAATCTCGCCCGACACCGCGCCATGCACCTTGCGGATGGCGATCTCCTTGCTGCGGCGGTTGGCCTCGTCGCTGACATAGCCTATCAAGCCGATGAGCGAGATGAGCAGGGCAAACAAGGCCCCAACCAAGATGGTGTTGCGCATCTTGCGGTTGTCGGCATACTGGGCACGCACCTCGGCGGAATACGACTTCACTTCCAATTCTTGCCCTTCCGAAACCTCACTTAATACAACCTGTATGTGTTCCTTCGTCTTCTTGTCGGCATGACGCACCTTGACTAACAAATACCTCATCGGATGCAGGCTGGTTGTGCTGTAATCCGTCCCATTGAACTTGATTCCGCTGTACAAATCGCCATGGAAATAGCAACTTGGCTTCAGGTTCGGGTCGAGGGCGCTACCCACTCTGATGCTACGGTAAACACCCGATATGGTTAGCGGCTGGACAAGCATGCCGTTGTCAACGCTGAAAAAGCTATGGTCAGAGATGTAAAGCTGCTTCCCTACCGCACCATCGCTCCAGTCCTCATGCTCCATCATCTTCTCAATGAGGCTCTCGCTGACGGCCACCTGTGACGAGTCAACAGGATAGGTTCCAGCCACAAAAGGAATCTCCATCAAGTCATAAAAGCCATCCGTGACGCAATAGCCGTCTGCAAGCAGGATCAAAGTTGACATCTCTGGATACTTCAACACCACATTGCCTTCAGCAAACTGATACGGCAAAATGGCGCAGGCTTCTACGTCTTCCACCTCGGGCAATGAATTCAGTTTATTCACCACCAAATCACGGGTTTTGACATCCCTAGCATCGATGTAATACAGATTCTTGTAGTTGTAGCCCAAATCCTCATTGGCGAGGAACTCGTATTGTCCCGTCACAACGAGCAGCATCGCCACGATGAACACGTTCACCGCCACTTGCAAGCTCAACAGGAAGAGCTTCCAACGACGCATGTTCAGGGT
The DNA here is from genome assembly GCA_036759285.1 of Candidatus Limiplasma sp. Taxonomy (GTDB): domain Bacteria; phylum Bacteroidota; class Bacteroidia; order Bacteroidales; family F082; genus Limimorpha. The sequence continues at coordinate 3,110 of DAIOUZ010000229.1, forward strand.
GAAGTTGCGGATGGCCTGCCACACAGGGACTCTGGTATATAGCACTCCTGGCAAAATTACCGAAAGCAAGAATATCAACGTGACGACTGCCACGATGACACGGATGCTTGGCCAGATGAGCGTTGTCGTAAACGAAGTACCCAACAGCGTGAACACGAGGTTGTTTCCCGCAAGGATAAGCAATGCGGCCAACACCAAAGCCAGTCCAATATGAATTGCAGCCTCCTTGATGAGCATACCGTAAATCTCACGGCCACCCGCGCCATAGCACTTCCGAATGCCGATTTCCTTGGAGCGTTTCACCATCGAGGAAAGCACCACGAGGATGTAGTTCATCAGGCTGATGAACAGCAGCAGGAAAGCTACTGCGGAAAAGATGACCACTTTGCTGCGCACCTCGGGGTTGGAAGTGTGCAGTTTGCTGAACGGCGTGAGGTGATAGCGCACTTGATAACCCATCTCGGTCTTCAGTTTCTCCAAATCCTGATGGGTGGCCTGCATCTTGTAGATGGCATCATCGAGCGAGTTGGGGTCAACACCTTTTTGCAGTTTCACATAACCCACATACCTATCGTTGAACACCCAATTGTCCCTCGATTCCGCTTCATAAATCTCCAACGACTTCACCACACCAAACGGGAATGTGCCATTCTTGGGGAAGTCTTCAAAAACGGCTTCCACAATCCACTTCTCAGGACGCCCTTCCTGCATAATTACTTTTCCGAGACAGCCATTGACACCACCGATGTTTTCAGCGAAGGATCGCGACACGGCAATATTGTCCTTATTGCCCAAAGCCTTATCAATATCACCGGCAAGGATGGGTTGCGAGAACACCTTGAAGAAACAGGTGTCGGCAACAAGGGTTTTCCCGGTAAAGACAATGTTGCCTTCTTCGTCACAATAGTTGATGTCACGGAAACCAGAGGAGAAACGGGTGGCTTCCTCCACGCCCGGCACTTCTGCCTTGAAACCTGGAGCCACACCACCGCTTATTTGACCATAATCATCCTGTTGGTCGCCCATGATGGTTTCCGCCTTGATGAGATAGATGCAGTCCACATCCTTGTAGAAACTGTCGTACGACAGTTCGAAGCACACCTTGGCAATGAGTACGATGCCGATGGCGAGACCAATGCCTAACGACAGGATTTTGATTAGCGTATCTTTGAAACGGTTCATATTGTTGAAGTGTTTAGTTGTTCATTACTCTTTCTTAAGTGCATTCACCGGATTCACTCGCGCCACAGAGACAATCTGCCACAGCACCGAGCCGATGGCGATGGCGAATGACAGCGCCACCGTGACCACGAAAATCCACGGGTGCAAGTCGATGCGAAAGGCGAAGTCCTCCAAATAGCGTTTGCAGAGCCACACCGCCACGGGAATGGCAATCGCGTTGGCAATCAGTATCATGATGATGTATTCCTTCAGGTTGCGGCGAATCTCGCTCT
>DAIOUZ010000230.1:0-3434 GCA_036759285.1 Candidatus Limiplasma sp.
CGTTAAGGTATGCTAATGCTATAGCCTTAGCTCCGAGTTCGGTCGGGTGGATATTGTCAGCAGACTGGTAGTCGTCCACCGTGCCATTGCCGTACCATTCGCCATTGGAATTAGCACCTACAGCCGCGGCAACATCGACATAGCTGTAACCACTTCCCCTGACCCATGCGGACATAAGGTCTTTGTTTTTATAGCTTGCAGACCTCACTTGCGGCACGGTTGTCAAAATAGGTGTTATGCCATACTTCTTGCATAACTTCAACATCTTGTCGAGCTGGAGATACCAGTTTCCTGTTGTGATGTCCGCAAGGTCGTTGGCGTTGTCGTCGTTCATGCCAAGTCCCCACACGATAAATTTAGGTGCACCGTAATAATTTATGGCTCTTTCCAAGTCAGGTTCTGCTGACGAGCTTCCTTGACCAGAGAAATATTGATACATCACGTTATCTGTCACTCCGAATTTCTTCAACCAATAGCCAACCCTATCATTGTTGGCGAGGCCAAAGTAAGAATCTCCGAACATCCACACATTCGATTGACCTGACTTGTTGGCCGCTGTAATGACGCAATCACTAAGAGAAGTACCTGTGATTTCGGACTTCACTATGCCTGCAAATCCGCCTACCATAGAATAAGTGTGCGTGAACATGCCGTCAAGTGTGCTAATTGTAATTGTTACGTCATCGCTGCCTTGCTGAATCAGCACGTCAATGAAAGTTGATAGTGTGAGAGAATGCGCGTTTGTTGCTATCACGCTATCAGAATTTTCGTGCTTTTTCAAGACAACATTAGTCTCGTCAATCTCAAACCATGAGGCACCGTATGTAGACGTTGCCGAGAATCCTTTTCCTATCTTCAACGTGCCTCCTGTAAACGAATCGAATTTGGCGCGGAAAGCTATCGTGTTGTGAGCTTGCAGGTATCTCGGGAAGCTGCCCAAGGTGAGCGCATCCCCAGCCGCCATCGCACCAGTGTTGATGAGTGATTTTCTACCTATCAGTTTATCAAGTTGCTCATAGTTAGGCATTGCGGACAACGGAAGGTTGAGCTTCACACCTTCTCCGTAAGGTGCATAATCCTCCAGTGTGTCGCCTTCGTTCATTCTGTTCGCGGCATCGTCTGACTTAAGGAATGTGACCCTTACATAACTTACACCTGCTGGCGGAGTAAATGTTGCTGTGGCGTATGTATTTACGCAAGAATTGTTGATGTAATTTTTGTTAGAGTCAAAATATGCCCTATCGTGTGCATGCCACGCTGTATAGGTTATTCCAGGAATGACAGGTATGAATCCGCTCACTTTATATAATGGATTTATGAAATAATTAAACCCATTCTCGTTTTGGAGCATGTATTTTTCATCAATCACATCCGCCGCATTCGGGTCATACAAATTTGCCTTCCCTGAAACAATGCGTTCCTGAAGGCTCAAATCTTCGTATGTCTTGTTTCCTTGTAGTTCAATTCCATTGATTAAAGGCTTGTTCGAAAGATCGTTGTAGCTTGACGTCATAATACTGGTCTTTGTCCAGCTCGATCCGTTGTATTCTAAAATCGCCAATTCATTGTCTGCGACTTGAAGCCCTCCGAAATTCAGGTAGGTGCCTTCTGTCGCCGCGAAATAGAATCCGTGTGCTTCCGTATTGGGATTCGTCTGTGTTGTCGCAATCCCCAGAAATAGCGCTCCCGCGTCGATGGCATCCACCATGGCCAGAAGCTGTTGCTGGAGGATGACGCCTGAGATCTTCGGGTTAGCCGGTGTTTTTATTTCCGCTTGAAGTGCGGATCTTAATGTTGAATTGTAAGACATGGTTTTTTGATTATTTAATGATTAGTTGAAATCGTCAGTGAAGTCATCGGTGAAGTCATGGTGCGTCGATGGCTGAGGCATCAGGCTCAGAAGGACGGCGGCAAACAATTCATTGATGGAATGTTGGTCGAAGGTGCCAGTGGCCCCGGCAAGTTCGGCCAATGCACTTTCTAATTGGGCGATGTCCCATTGGTTGTCGGCATAGTTGATCGGAAACCGGCTCGGTGCCGAAGGCTTCAGGGAAATGGCAAGGTTGGATTGCTGTACCTTGGTGGTGCTATCGCTAACGGGTGTGATGTTTTGTGCCATGGCTTAAAGTGTTATGTTGATCTTTAATTCACCGAAACCGCCTTGACCCGCCTCGGCAGGCCACGTCGAGATATAAACCTTGTAGCCGCTCAAATCAAAGTTGGCACCCTGCATAGGCGAAGCGAAGTCGGCCACGTTGTCAGGGCTGTTCATTATGTTCGCGCCCAGGGTGTTGTCGACCACCGTCGCCGATCCGTGCGTCACCACCCAGAGCCAAACGTCTTGGTTCGGGTCGTCGAGCACGTTCACCACGGAGTTCACCACGTTGGCTGTGGCCCTGTGTTGCGATGCCAGGTTGGCGGCTATCGTGTCGATGCGGCCTTCGGGCAACACACCGCTGGGATAGGTGCCCCAATAGGCAGGCCACTTCTTTGTCAAGGTCTTGGCCGTGGTCTTCGCCGAAAGAGGAGAGCCCCCCTCAGGCGTATAGGTGAAGGTGGTAGCACCGACAGTGCCGGTGCCGGAGATGGTCTTTGAATAGGTGCCCAACGAGGCACGCTCCCATCCTTGCGGCGGATTGGCCACATCCACCAGGTTGTCGTCGTAGCGGCATTCGGCCACGACGGTAAGCGTGTCGGTCTGCTTCTGGTCGGCATAATAGGTCTTGTTGTCGCCTATCGTTGTGACTGTGAACACAGGCGTTGGTGTTGGTGTGTCGCCACCGTCGCCATCCTTTTCGCGGAGCCTTCCCAGTATGGGGTCGAATTTAACTTTGATCGTCATGGTTTATAGAATTTGTATTCCAAGTTGGCGCGGTCGTTCCATGAGCCTTTGGCCCACGTGCATTCAATGTTTTGGACTCCGCCGGTCTCGATTACGATCAAGCGGCGAATGAGCCAGCCGCCTTTCGCGTCGGTCTCGGGTGTGGGGTCGTCGCACGGGGAATAGCCGCCGTACACGGTCGTGGTGGTCCTGTTCTCGATGACTTCCTGGCGGGCGAACGATCCGCCTGAGTTGTATAATTCGGAGAAATTAATAAATGGTGTCATGGTGTTGTGTTTAGGTTATTCGACAATCTTGGTCTTCAGCGCAATGATGATAAGCACGACAAACCCTATGACGATACCGAGTAGCACGCAGCCTATCCAGGTCCATGCGGGATATCGCGCCCTTACGGCATCTTCGGCCACGGCTACCTGTGCATAGCTGAGTGTGTCTTGGTAATGCACTGGGATGGGCGCGGCCACGAATCCCACACAAAGGGTGCTGTCTTCGGGTTGCAGCTTGACGACGACGGTTCCGTGGTCGGTGGCCTTGTAAAGCGTCTGCCCTTCCATCACGTCGGCGAGGGTGACGGTGGTGCAGTCGGCATAGC
>DAIOUZ010000230.1:3502-4558 GCA_036759285.1 Candidatus Limiplasma sp.
GTGCGCTTTCACTTGCACCATGCCAGGGCACAGTGCCACCGCCTTGCGCATGTGTCTCTCGGCACGCTTCTGGGCGCTGCATCCGGTCAAAACCGTAAGGGCCACGGCCAGGAGTGATATCTTCAGGAGTGTTTTCATTTCTTTGTGCGCTTTCTGGTGGTTCGTTTCGTGCCGCGGCGCGTCGTTCTCGATGATCCGCAGGCGCTACGCTTGCGACTGGTAGTTCTCTTTTTTCTCGTTGTTGCCATGGTATTTTAATTTCGTTCTTTCGTATGTTCTGCTGTGATGATTGGTGCCAGGGAATAGTTGCCAAGGCGAATATACTCATATTGGCGGCCTCCTATCGAGCCGGTCTTGACCTTGAAGCGTTTTTGGTCAACGGTCCAGCCTTTGACACTTACCTCCACAAAGCCAGGCGTGCGCTTCTTCACTTTGACCTGGATCTTTGTGTCAGTGTCGGCAAACGAAAATCCGTGATAGGTCTTTCCTTCCTTGAATGTTGATTTAGCCATATTTTTGAGGTTTTATTGGTAATATTTGACAAGTTTTTCAATGTCCTTTTCGTATCTATTGTAGAAACGGGTTGCTATGGCTTGGGTTTCTTCAGGGCGAAGACGTGGCAATCTTTCAACGTGACGGCTATACCAACGCCGTGCGTCATTCACAACTACGCTTATCACCTTAATGGATTTGTCCTTCGGTATAGAGCGTTTTGCCCTCGCCTTTGCAATCGCTTGAATGGAAGCCTCCATCATCGCGTTAAACGCATAATGTTCACAGATGAAATCATACAGAATCTTTTGCACGTCCGCAGATTCTTTTCGCTTTCTCGTTTTCCTGGTCGAATACCTTTTTTCTGTTTTCTTGGTTGCCATGGCTATTTGGTTTTATGCGATGTTATTGTTATTCAGATAGCTTTCCCAGTTGTTGGTGATGTCGGTGTAGCGGCCATTTTTATAGGCAAGAATGCGGCGGCGCGGGGTGTTGGTGTAGCTTACATGCACCCACTTGCTTTTGCCCTTCTGCTCTATAATGAGCTGGTCGTAGTTGCCGAAC
>DAIOUZ010000231.1:0-821 GCA_036759285.1 Candidatus Limiplasma sp.
CTTTATCCATTGGGCTTCAGCCCTTATCTCAGCCTGCAAAATGACCTATAAGTCAGAAATTCATCCTCCTTTCCGCCGCCATGATGCTTGGCATCATGCTTTCAGCACAGACGCAACAAGGATATGTGAAGACCAAAGGCCGCATGATGAACGGCCAACTCATCCCAGGCCAAGGCCTGAAAGGAGCTATCGTATCCATTAAAGGCAGAACCGCAGTATTGGTGAATGCCGACGATGGCACTTTTTCCTTCCCTGTCCCTGAGCAACAGTTTTGTGTAGATTCGGTGAAGAAGAAAGGCTACCAGTTGGTGGACATGGATGTTTGCCCGAGAACTTATAAATATTCCAGCAACCCGCTTTACATTGTGATGGAAACGCCTGAACAGCAGCTCCAAGACAAGCTAACCGCCGAGCGAAAAATACGACACAACCTGCAAAAACAGCTTCAGGAACGAGAGGATAAAATCGAAGCCTTGAAAGAGCAGCAGCAAATTTCAGAAGAAGAATACCGCCAAGCATTGCAGAAGCTCTACCAAGACCAGGAAAACAACGAGCAGCTCATCTCCGACATGGCAATGCGCTATTCTGAATTGGACTATGACCAGTTGGATGAGTTTTACCGCCAGATTTCGTATTACATTGAGAACGGTGAGTTGGTGAGGGCTGATTCGCTGTTGAGAACAAAAGGCGACGTGACCAAACAAGTGGAAAAACAACTCAAAAAAGGCCAAGCCATTCAAGAAAAGGAAGAACAGTTGAACCAAGCAAAAACTGTTTATTCAGCTGATTTAAAAGAACTTGCCATACGCTGCTACAGCTAT
>DAIOUZ010000231.1:831-4541 GCA_036759285.1 Candidatus Limiplasma sp.
GAGACCTTTAAAGCACAACATTGGAATGATACTGCAGCATATTATCTTGAATTGCGAGCAAGTTTGGATACCACTAATGTGGATTGGCTTAATGAGGTTGGGACATATATTGAAACTTATATTGCCGATTATAACAAAACCATGGAGTATTATAAAAAAGCATTAAGTCAAACTTTGAAACAATATGGAACAAACAACATATACACAGCCACCTGTCACAATAATATAGGTCACTGCTATTTTTTACAGCAAGAATACGACAAAGCAATAAAACACTTTCAAAATGCATTGGAAATATCGTCAACTACAGTTGGAGAGAACAGCTTAGATGCAGCATCTTTTCACAACAATTTGGGAACAGCATATTTGCATAAGGGTGATTACGAGAACGCGATGGAGCATTTGTTTATAGCATTGAAAATTCGGGAATCAATCTTAGGAGTGAATCATCCAGATATAGCTACTTGCTATAATAATTTAGGTGGTGTTTATAGTCATACAGCAAATCACATTAAAGCTTTGGAATGTTATATGCAAGCATTAGAAATTAGAAAAGCGTTTTTCGGAGAAAACGACCTTTCCGTTGCATTATACTACAACAACATCGGCGATATTTTTAGCCAACAAAGCAATTATGACAAAGCACTGGAATACTATTATAAGTCACTTGAAATTAGAAAGCAAATTCTTGGAGAATCGCACCCAGATTTAGCTGTATCATATAACAACATCGCCACAATCCTAAATAATCAAAACAACTTAACACTTGCCATGTCTTATCTTCAAAAAGCGTTAAAAACGGAAAAGGCTTTCTATGGAGACAACAATATCCGTGTAGGATCAACTCTCACCAACATAGGCTATAATTATCAACGATACTATCTTCAAGACTTGGAGAACAACATCCATTAACTCTAACCGTATTCAACAACATTGGATTCATATATAATAAGCAAGGTGAATATACAATAGCATTAGAGTATCATACTAAAGTATTAGAAACTCGGAAAAGCCTCTTAGGAGTATCGCATCCAGACATTGCAGATTCTTATTCAAATCTAGGCGATGTTTATTTCAATCTAAATGATTATCGAAAAGCACTTGATTGTTACGAAAAAGCACTTATAATCGATGAAAAACATTTTGATCAAGAGCATCCATACCTCATTAGCGACAGACAAAAGATTGCCGAAGTCCAAGCCAAACTAAAAGAGCAAGAAGACAAATAAACAACAAATCTCTCAATACTCCAACCGAATCTCATCTACCCAAAACACATTATCTAGAGCCCCGATGAAAGCGCCACAACTTCCCGAGGAAAACCACATAATTGCGTGAGTGACCAGTGCATTTGGATCTGCCCAGGCTTCTTCGACAATGGGTCTTTTCTTGCCTTTGCTATTGAAGGCGTACATGTTTTTATACCCTGAAATCAAATCCATATAAGGCTTGTAGTCTTTATTTTTTCTGGCATCGCCATAGATGACTGGCACCCTGAAGTTCATCACCCAACCTTCCGACGACTTTTCAATTTGACACATAGCCGTTCCCACACGTTTGGCATGGATGTTACCCTCAGCATCCTCCCAACGGTTCTGCAAGATGAAAACGACTTCAAATGGGTCATAACCTTCAAACTCGGAGGTGCGGAATGTGGTACTCTTTATCAACTTGCCAGTATTGGGAATCTTCGCCTTATAGTGGAACAACAAAGCCTTTGGCCGTTTTGTGAAGGGAATGCCCCAACTCATGACTGCGTATGGATTACTAACGCTTGAGACAGGTTCCTGAGTCTCTCCCCAGAAAATGGAACCTGTTGCCAACACCTTGATATTGATGAGGCCTGCCACTTTACAAGCGGCCATTTGAGAGACCATTTTAGCGCATTTACCGCTCGGGCCACGGTCGGGCATGACATTGGTGCTGGTCTTCGTCACACCCGCCACTTTGGCATAGACATTCGAGGACGACCAAATGGTGTTTTTGTACGAATAAGTAACGTTGCCCCGAATCGTATCCGTCGGGCCAACCATATACACAGTTCTTTCCTGCCCACCAATCACTTTAGACTCAGTGATATAGCGCACCGCCCATTGTTCAAAGTCGCCGAAGGGTACCTTTTCGTAACGTTGGGCAGAGGCCATCAAACAGGCCAACAGAAACATTATTGTCACTTGAACTTTTGCCATAGCTTATCGACTAATCTATTAGGTAAAACCGCAATCAAAGGCGGGAGATAAATGTTCATGAAACCTGGCTTCACCACCCTTTTCTTTCGCATCATGCCTTTCAAAGCCTTACGCACCAACCATTGTGGTGTGCCAATCAGACCGATTTTTACGCCGAGATTCAACAGGCTGGGTTTCAATTTATAGAGAGGTGTAGCGATGGCTGCAGGACAAACGGTAGTCACGCCGACACCATAGGGGCGCATCTCAAAATAAAGCGACTTGCCGAAACTCTTCAGATAGGCTTTCGTGGCCGAATATATGGTGATACCTGGGCAAGGCAGTTTGGCCGCCATCGACGACATATTAATAATGTATCCATAGCCGCGCTTTTTCATCGCCTCACCGAACAACACACATAATCTCGTCGGGGTGAAAATGTGCAAACGCATCATCGTCAAGGCTTTATTTTCATTCTCTGGAGTTAGTTCCTCAAAGAAAAACATCCCTGCGTTGTTGATGAGGATGTCTATTTGCAGGTTTTCGGATTGACAGAATGCCAGCAATTCCTCAGCCGCCGTCTCAATGGCCAAGTCCTGATAATGTGGTACCACTTGAATGGCTTTGTCACGTTTCAAGTCCTCAGCGGCATTCCGCAACTCCAACTTTTGATTGCTGACCAACAGCAAGTTGCATCCGATTTCAGCCAACTGGCGTGCATACTCCAAGCCCATGCCCGAGCTACCGCCCGTCACTAATGCCCATGGACAATGTCCGTGTGCTTCCTGAAACCGATTCAACCATTTTTCAGTATTCATCCGTTCTTTTCCGCTTTCTTTATCTCTTTTTTGATGCTCTTCGGCAGCTCCTCGTCGATGCAATGGTGACATTTCATTTCCAAGGTGTACATGCGCCCGATGCAATAGTTGGAGTGTTTGCACTCGCTTCGTGTCACCTCACCGTTGTGCAATTTGTTGACGAAATCAGTGTCATTTATCAAAGCGCGTGCCATTTGCAAAGCCACAAAACCCGAATCAAGCACTTCCTCCATTTTTTCCTTCGAGACCATGCCGCCGACATATATCAAAGGCAAATCCAGGTATTTGCGGAACATCTTGGCGTCTTCCAGGAAATAGCCTTCGCTGAAAGGCACTGTAGGAATCAGTTTCCTGCCAAACAAGGCGATTCCCGCCTTCAGCCACCAGAACTTTTTCGGATCCATGTAATAGCGCAAGGTCTTGAGCGGCATGGCACCACGCATGACCTCCATCGGAGCCTTGCTGACAAAACCCGCCGTCAGCACAAGCGCATGAACACCAAGACGCTGCAGCTGTTTAGCCACGGCAAGGCATTCGTCTTCATCCATGCCTTTTCTGAAGCCGTCGTGCATGTTCACCTTGACCACCACGGCCAAGTCGTTGCCCGCAGCACGCATCACCTCCTCTATGACCAAGTTCATGAACCGCATCCGGTTGTCAAGGTTGCCACCAAACTCATCACGGCGATGATTGGTATAGGGCGAAAGGAACTGGCTGATGAGGT
>DAIOUZ010000232.1:0-1335 GCA_036759285.1 Candidatus Limiplasma sp.
GACCAAAACAGTGTAGGAGGAATCAATCCATACTTTGCATTCACGAATACTAATGATAAAACAATAAAATACCTAGAAATCAGTTTTAATGTGTATAACTCTGTAAATGATAAGTGTAAAGATCAATATTCTAATTCTTATACTTTTTCCTTAAAAGGGGTGGGGCCAATTGAAAAATTTGAAAAAGCTGTTTTTAGTTGGGCTGATAACCCCGCTACTCACTATACTTCATATGATGCTTCATATATGAAAATCATCAAAGCGAGAATCACATATATGGACAATTCTATTGTGACAATTTCGGGTAAGGATATTATTGTCAATTGAGTTTTTTTAATTACACAATCACAGGAAAGGTGTAAATTATGTTATTTGCCAAACCCACACCCAAGGGAACAGGAGCCGAGTTTTGGGGAGATTGTAACGATTTGGAGAGTCTGTACGGCACAATGTCAAAACTCGCGGAACCTTCTAATTTGTCAAATTCATACGCAAGGAACAAACAGTTGCTAACTATTATCCCATACGATCTCCGACACGCATACCAAGAGGAACGGCTTATTGACCACAACATCCTCAATGGCGTTGACACCTATACTACTTACTATGGTTTTCGTGCAGATTGGATTACGATATTGTACACCATATCCGCCCTAAGATATAATGCAGGAATGGTAGCTACTGACGAATTGGATCAAAGTAATTTAATGCTGATTGAGTATTGTACTCGCAAAGCCCTATACGAGTTCGATCCTATAGGAGCTAGTGCTATTGAGCAATTCATAAACAGCCGAATTGATGTCTCCACAAAGTATGTATATCTGATTCATCAGGAATTGATTCGTCGTTATTATTCCATGAAACCAAACAAGACACGATTCCGTTCTATTCCCCAATTACTCATATCAATGGGATATGGCAAAAAATTGGAGGCTTTTATCAAACAGGTTGAACTTGAAACAAAATCGCTGGGATGCACTATTAAGGATTTGGAATACGACGAAATAACTTCTATCGTATGGTAGTTTAAAAATAAGAAAGAATTAAGGGAAATTGTACTTTTTTCTGAGCATCGTAACCTATTCTTCCAAAGTCTCAAACAAGGCCACTGGCCCCAAATGCCAAAGTTTGGTCTCTTCTTTTTCCAATTGCCTATATAATGCCGAACGATAGAAATGCTTTAAAGCCTCCAATCCGCTCCCACCATGCGCCTCTTGATAGAGACGAGCCACTTGCAAAGCTTTGCTCGGAAGCAATAGATATAGGTTTTCGTTCGTGATTTCCGTGTTCATCGTTTAATCTCCTCTGCTTTTACAAAGGTTAAGAATGACAATG
>DAIOUZ010000232.1:1362-3316 GCA_036759285.1 Candidatus Limiplasma sp.
TTGATAGGCTTTCAGTTCCTCAATGAGCGTAGCTTTGCTAATCAATCCCCCTTCAAACAACGAAAACTGTGCATACACCGTATCATTGGCCACAGGGCCATAAACAAGATCGTAATCGTGACGAAAGTTAGGATTCATTCGGTTTTGCATTACAAAATCAACCCATTCCTCGTCAGGTTGCTTGAAAACCAAACTTTTTACCGAATCCAATGCCGATTCCTGAAACTCATAGACATTGACAAACCCTAAAGGTTGTTCGTCAGACAATTTCCTGCTCACCCATTGCCTTGCCTGCTCAAAAGAAGTAGTCGTATAAAAACCGCTTCCATAATCCAAAGTTCTCGTCGGCTTCAGAATCTTGGGCTTTTCAATCGTAACCAAACCTCCGTGATAAAGTTTCATGATGCCCTCCTTTTCAGATAATCCTTCATTTCCTCAATCAGCCAACGATGGCCTTGAGTATGCAACACTTCGTAGTTTTCAGAAAGATAGTCAAGTAAGCCGCTTTGGTCGAACAAATCCATCACTTCTGAGCCACTCATGCCCATCTCATGCTTGTATTGCTCGATACAAAACGAAATGAAATACAATATGTCTTGTTCCTTTTTGCTCATAACAAGGCGATTTCGATTGCAAACTTACAAATAAAAACTCAATCCTCGCATTTTTGAACCTGAAATAAAAAATGTAGGACTGTCATAATATGGCAGTCCTACATACATATCAAACTGATTTTCAGCATCCCTGGGTAGCCCGCTCCAGTCGCTTCATAATCGAGAAGATGAACACGGCGGAGAGCAGACAGAGCGCAACGAGCACACCCCAGACCATCCAGAGCGGCATACCAGTACCCCAAATGCGGGCGATGACGCTGGTGAGGTAGTTGCCGATGGCGGTCACGCAGAACCACATGCCCATCATCATGCCCTTGTACTTGGGCGGTGCCACCTTCGTGACGAAGGAGATGCCAATAGGACTCAGCAGCAACTCGGCAAAGGTCAGCACGAAATAGGTGCTAATGAGCCAGTTAGGCGATACCAAAGTGCTACTCACGCCACCTTGTGCCTTCAATTCGGCAGGACTGGCAAGCGGGAAGGAACAAATCACCAAGATGAGGAATCCTAACGCAGCCACAATCATACCCAAGCCAATTTTGCGCGGCGAGGATGGCTCCTTGCCTTTCTTTGCCAAAGCACCAAAAACGGCCATCGAGACGGGCGTCAGGGCAACCACAAAGAACGGGTTGAACTGCTGGAACTGCTGCGGCAACACGTTGATTGGGTCGGGCATACCAAGATACAAAGCAATGGCTCCGACCCACAACGCCACCGTCACGATAGCGCAAATGGTTTTATTACGTTTCGTTTCGGATTGGAAAATGCCAAACAATGTGTAAATCGAGATGGCAATGAGCGTCAGCGACCAGATGTTGAAGCCGATGCGGGTGAAGCCCGAAACGATGCTTTGCGTATAGTCGCGGGCGAAGTAGGTTAAGCAGAGACCGGCTTGCTGGAACAACATCCAGAAGAAGATGACCACGGCGAAGACCATCACCAAGGCGGTGATGCGCTCGCGAGTCTGTTCCTTCGAGAGTTCGACCACATTCACCGTGGTGTTTTCCATCGTCTTGGCCTGCTTGGTGTTCACGTCAGCGTGCTGGAACCACTTGCGGCAACACAAGTAGATGGCCATGGAGAGAATCAAAGAGAGGCATGCCACGCCAAAGCCATAGTTGTAAGCGCCAGACAAGGCATCGATATAATTATTGGCGAAGCCAGCCAAATCGTTGACATTGCCGCCTTGCTGCACTACCAAGGCCTCAAAAGTCGAAAGTGCCTCGGGTGTGATGGTCCCGTCGAGATATTGATGCGCCAACGAAGGAATCTGCGGCACATAGCTGAAGCCTGCTTTGCCCAAGAACAAGTCTGTGACCTTGGTAGCCGTGATGGGCGCA
>DAIOUZ010000232.1:3335-4452 GCA_036759285.1 Candidatus Limiplasma sp.
TGTATTTGGCCTCGTCGTACAGGTTGCCCACCATCACCTGGAGGTTTCCTTTGAACAAACCCGTACCGATGGCAATGAGTGCCAAGGCGGAGAACATGGTGACTTTGGCCGTGGTGGTTGCCATCGGCACTGCCAACAGCAAGTAGCCGAGGAACATCACCACGATGCCCGATTTCACCATCTTGCCGTAGCCGAAACGGTCGGCCAACATACCGCCAATGAGGGGCATGAAATAGACGCATCCGAGGAAAATGCCATAGATGTTGCCCGCCTGCGCTTCGTTGTAGCCGAACTTGGCCTGCAGGAAGAGCACGAAGATAGCCAGCATGGTGTAGTAGCCGAAGCGTTCGCCCGTGTTGGCCAATGCGAGGGCATAAAGCCCTTTAGGGTGACCCTTAAACATAGTTGTCAGTTGTTAGTTGTCAGTTATTCAGTTAAATGACAAAGGCTTGCTTGCGCAAGCCCTTGTCATGCAATTATTTAATTTGATTATTCAGTCACTCTTTCAAGCCACTTCACCATGCCAAACATGACGGTCATAGAGACGAGGCAGATGAGGAGGAACACGCCCCAGCACTTCCAGATATCCCAAGCGTTGAGCATGATAGGACCAACGAAGATGAAGAGGTTACCGATGGCGGTGGCACCCAGCCACAAGCCTTGGCAGAGACCCACCATGTGACGCGGAGCCACCTTCGAGACGAAGGACAGACCCAGCGGCGAGATGAACAACTCAGCCACGGTAAGGAAGAAATAGGTAACAATCATCACCCACGGAGCGGCTTTGGCCAATCCGGCAGTGGCCATCGCAGCGGCATCCATAGCACGGAAAGCATCGCCCGAGGGATAGTGCTTCACGATGGAGAAAATCATCAGGAAGAGATAGGCGCAACCAGCGAGACCCATACCGTAGGCAATCTTGCGGGGTGTCGAAACTGCCTTGCCTTTGCTAGCCAACATGGCAAAAATGCCCATGACCAGCGGGGTGAGGATAATGACGAACAAGGGGTTCAAAGCCTGCCAGATTTCAGGAGCGATGCTCGACGAATCCACGAAGTCGCGGGCGAACACCGACAATGACTGACCGTTCTGGTGGAACGAGAGCCAGAAGAACACG
>DAIOUZ010000233.1:0-1364 GCA_036759285.1 Candidatus Limiplasma sp.
TGCCGCAGTCTTCAATGATGGTTTCCAGACCATGCTCTTCGCCCCATTGCTTCATGAAAGCGATCACCTTGGCTTCTTTCTTCGAAGGGCGCGGAATTTGCGTCAAGCTGTAGAAGTTTCTCCATACGCCATTCGGTTCCAAATCTTTGATAGTGCTCATTTTTAATGTTTTATCTGTTAATGATTCAAATTTCGGTTGGCTAAATTACAATTTTTTCCGATTGCGTCAGCAAAGAGTGACGGATTATTTTCCGACGACGATTTTTTGGGTGGCCTGACGACCTGTGTCGTCGATGAGACGCAGGAAGTAGATGCCTGACGTAAGTGATGACAAGTCAATGGATTGTGTGCCTCCAATTTCATGTTTTGCACTACTTACCAAGCGTCCATCGGTGGTGTAAAGCATGGCTTGATATCCATGGTTCGAGTTGACATAAATGAAGTCTTCCGCCGGATTGGGGTAGACGCTGAATCCGGTGTTGTCGTTCTGGTCGATGCCAAGCATGTTAGTGATGGCGATGATGACCTCTTTTTTCGCGTTGCCAAGGCTGACGTGCAGGGTGTCGCCACCTGTTTCCAATAGATAGGCTAAGTCTTCATAAAACCCGACTTTGCCCATCTCGCTGTTCCAAGTGATTTCGTAGCCATAGCTTTCAATGGATACTTGGAAGTCGTCGCGCACATCGTTGAAGATGTCATACTCGATATCGCTGACGAAACGGAAACATGCAGGGGCGGCGGCCACAAATGGGGTTTCGATTCCTAAAGTGCGTTCGGGAGCGAAGAACCCTGGAATCGGATAAAGGCCAGGACGATAGCTCCAGCCCTCGCCGATGAGGCCGTCTAGACCATCGTTGAGCATCTCGTGGGTGAAACGAGGTTCGGCCACGCCTATCACGTCGTTGCCAGGTGCCATGCCTTTCTTGTCGGTCAGCTGACGGTCATAATAGCAGTTGTTGGCATGACTGGGTTGTCCTTCCTCGGTCCAAAGGTAGCCGATGGCGGCTCTTGCTGATGGCCCGAAAACACCGCCGTAGTTCAGGAGGTAGCAGGTGGTGTTCTCGGAATCGTAGTTGGTGACGAAACCGACCACACCGCCTGAATAAACGCTTGAAGCAAAGATGTTTCCTGCATTGACGTTGTGGTCGATGGCTGCATTGGCACTGTAGCCGATGATGCCTCCGACAGAGGTGGCTCCGCTGACGTTGCCCGTGTTGACGCAACCCGTAAGCACACCATAGAAGTCACCGACGATGCCGCCCACGAAATCCATCTCGGTATTGATGTTGCCGCTGTTGGTGCAATTTTCAATAATACCCCAGCTGGCACCTGCAATACCGCCAGCGTAATAAAAAGTGGCGTTT
>DAIOUZ010000233.1:1374-2772 GCA_036759285.1 Candidatus Limiplasma sp.
GATGGAATTCTCGCCCGCGGCACCGACAAAAGGACCTATATAGATTTCGCCCGACACGTGGCTCTCGCGGATGCTTAGGTTGCTGATGGAGGCGTTTGCCCCGATAACGGAAAACAGGCCTTGGTTGTCATGACTCGTACTGAGGTCTATGGTGAGATGCCTGATGGTGTGGTCACCGCCATCGAAATGGCCAAAGAAGATCTTTTGTCCTGGAATGGAGATGGGTATCCAAGGGGTGTAGTCGGTAAGGTCGAGGTCTTCCGTTAAAAGGAAGTATTGGTCGGCATAACCTTGATTGCCGTTGGGGAAGATTTCGCCTGAAGCTTCGGTGCCGTTGTTGACGCGGGTGGCAATTTCAGCCAATTCTTCAGCAGAAGTGACAAGGTAGGGGTCATCAAGTGTTCCCGTGCCGCCGCTTCTGCCAGGGGTTGTGTTGACATGTAGTTCGCCAACGGGACGCATGGCATTAAGCGTAGCCCCGATGTTAGGTGTCGAATAATCATATCCGATACGGGGTTGCATCTGCGCAAATGTGCAGAATCCGCTCATTACGAGCGTGATGAGTAAAACAAGAATTCTTTTCATGGTTGTAAGGTGTTTGTTGGTTATCAGGTTAAACTAATTACGCATGCAATATTAGGATTTTTTGGGGGAAATAGATGGATTTTTTCTCCGCAACATCAAAAATAACTATTTTTGCAGCCAAATTTGAAACAAGATGAAAAAAGTATTCCCACTATTGTTGTTTGTCCTGTTGGCTTTTTCGGGTTGCCAGAGAGGACCTGCGATGTACACCATCGCTGAAAACCCGGCTGAGGTTGCTACCAATGCCGAGAAGTTTGTCAAGCAGACGGAAAAACGTTCCTCACATTACACTGCTGAGGATTGGCAAGTAGCTGTCAATCAATTTGTTGACATGAGCAAGAACTTTATTGATAAGAGGAACTACATGAGTGAGGATGATGTCAATCGCTTCACCGCTGCCCGCTTGAACTTCATGAAGTCTGTGCAGAAGAACGGTAATGAAGATTTGGCACGTCAAATCAAGGAAGCCTACAATGGTTTGGAGTCGCTCAACTGATTGAAAGACATAGGGAAAAAAACAGGCGGATGAATTTATTTTCACCCGCCTGTTTTGTTGTTTGGTGTTGTGGCTATCGTCTGCTGCTGCCCAAACCGACGTAATACATCAGTGAAACCAACGACGACAAGGCTGAGACCACATAGGTGCTGGCAGCCCAGCTCAAGGCTTCTTTGGCTTGTGCAGCTTCTGGGGCATTAAGTGAGTTGGACGACTGCAACCACACCAAGGCCCGCTTTGAGGCATTGAACTCGACGGGTAAGGTCACGACGCTAAACAGAAATACCATTGCGAACATCGCGATACCGACCCAGAAC
>DAIOUZ010000233.1:2782-4452 GCA_036759285.1 Candidatus Limiplasma sp.
GTTGATGACAAATAATCCGATAAGGATGACAATCATTGACAACTTGGATGAAATGCTGACGGCGGGCACCAAGGCGGTGCGCAATCTCAAAGGGGCATAACCCTCTTTGTGTTGCACGGCATGGCCGCATTCGTGGGCGGCAACGGCAGCGGCTGAGACGCTGTTTGAGCGATAGACATCTTCGCTGAGGTTGACGGTCTTCTTGGTCGGGTCGTAATGGTCGGTGAGTTGTCCTTTGATGCAGGTCACTGAGACATCGTATATGCCGTTGTCGTTCAGCATCTTTTGCGCGATTTGCGCTCCCGTCAGTCCGCCGGGCGAAATCACTTTTGAGTATTTGGCAAATACGCTCTTGAGTTTCCATTGGACCAATAGTCCAACGATGCCGATGACAATGATGAGAATCCAATTAATACTTGTTGACATGATTACTGTTTTTAAGGTTAATGGCGCAAAGATAATGGATTTTTTTCGATTGTTCGTTGAAAATATCGTCGAGCAACTTAAAACTTCCCTATTTTTGAAAATTATTTCTCAACGAAAATGTCGATACAATCTTTTCATTTGTTCTTGATTATCATGGCTATAGTGGCCGTGGTGGTGTTTGTGAGCCTGTTTTTTGTAGATGCGGGTTATGGTAAGTTTTACGATAAGAAATGGGGTCCAGCGGTCAACAACAAAGTAGGTTGGGTGCTGATGGAGTCGCCTGTGTTCATTACCATGTTGCTGCTATGGCTCATGTCTGACCGGCGCGATGACTTGGTGCGGATGGCTTTCCTTTTTCTGTTTGAGTTGCATTACATCCAGCGTTCTTTCGTGTTCCCCTTCCGGATGCGCGGAAATAGCTTGATGCCGCTTTCCATCGTCTTGATGGGCGTGACTTTCAATGTGGCGAATGCCTTGATGCAGGGCGGCTGGATTTTCTACGTTTCTCCCGAAGACTATTATCCCGCCGACTGGCTGACTGACCCAAGGTTTATCATTGGTTTTTTGATCTTCATCATTGGTATGTACATCAACATCCAGTCGGATGACATCATCCGCAATTTGCGGCAGGATGGCGACACGAATCATTATCTGCCCCAAGGTGGCATGTTCCGCTATGTGACTTCGGCCAACTATTTCGGCGAGTTTGTGGAATGGATTGGCTTTGCCATACTTACGTGGTCATGGGCTGGCGCGGTGTTTGCCTTGTGGACATTTGCCAATCTTGGACCTCGCGCTGACCACATCTACAAAAAGTATCAAACCGAATTTGGCAACCAACTCGACACGAAAAAAGTCAAGAGAATCATACCTTTTATATATTGACCTATGGAAAACTCGATTATATTTACGCCTTGCGAAATCGGGCCTATTACCTTGCGCAACAGGGTGATACGTTCGGCGGCTTTTGAAAATATGGCTTATGGCAACCGTCCTTCCGACGATTTGCTCAACTATCACGAAGCGGTGGCTCGAGGCGGTGTTGGCATGACCACGGTGGCATACGCTGCCGTCAACCAGTCGGGCCTTTCGTTCAATGGCCAGCTTTGGATGCGCGAGGAGATTGTCCCTGATTTGAAACGCCTCACCGATGCCGTACATAGTCATGGCGCCAAGGCTTCCATCCAGTTGGGGCATTGCGGCAACATGACTCATCGCTCCACCTGCGGCTGCAAGCCTGTAGG
>DAIOUZ010000234.1:0-2059 GCA_036759285.1 Candidatus Limiplasma sp.
CCTTACCGACATCGAAGAAGGTGATGTGGTCGATGTCATCGGTGTGGTCGGTTATTTCAACGCGCCTCAGATTCGCGTCGCTTCGGCCTCCGACATCGTTTTGAGCGAGACACCCGTCATCCCCGATCCCGCGTTAAGCATTTCGGTGACCCAACTCAACGACTTCAGATATGTTTTCGGTGCAGGGCCCTCTTCTGCCAAGACCTTTACCCTTTCGGGCACCAATCTCGTTTCCAGCGTCACCTTGACTGCACCTCAAGACTTTGAGTTCAGCCTCAACCCTGGAAACGGTTATGTCAACAGTGAGGAGCTTTCACCCATTTCGGGCACATTGACTGAGACCACCGTCTACGTCAGAATGAAAGCTGGCCTTATGCCTGGCAACTATTCCGAAAATCTTTCCATTGTTTCAGGAACATTGAGCTATAACATCGCCCTTATGGGTATGGTCGACGAAATACCTTCGGCCCTGACCGTATCACCCATGGCACTCACCGATTTTGAATACGAGTATGAAACGGGAGGCCCTTCGGAAATCCAATTCTTCACCGTTGGCGGCGACATGCTGACACACAACGTAAGCATCCTTCCTTCGGAGAGTTTCGAGGTCTCCACCCAACCTGTCGAACTGTTCCAACCCGAAAACCCGGCTATGATTTACATTCCCAATTCGGGCCATTTCTATGGAATCAAGATTTATGTCCGCATGAAAGCCGGTCTGGAAGTGGGTAACTACAACGAACTGATTGCGGTAACCTCCGAAGATGCCGACACCGTGTTTGTCAGCGTTTCAGGTACGGTCACAGGTGATGCTCCCACGCCCCCCATCCCGCCCACTCCAAGTGAAGGCAACTATGTCCGCATCAGTGATGTGAGCGCCCTCACCGCAGGAAGCTACATTGTGTTTGCTGCCCGTTTCGATGAAAACGCCGCCGACTACTACGCCATGATCAACACCTCATCGGGCAAGCCCACAGGTGTGTTGTTCACCTCTGCCACCTCTGGCAGCGATGAAGTTTTGCCCGCCACTATCGTTGACGAAGAAGCGAACTTCTACTGGGTTGTAGGTGTGACTGACAATGGCTACACCTTCACCAACGCTGCGGGCGAACAGATTGGTTACTCTACCAGCACCAATTTCGCCACAAACGGCGACAACGCCGAATGGACCATCGAACTCAGCACCGCTGGCGATGAGGCCATGGTACCTGGTTACGTGGGCTTCCTCATCAACAACGTGAACAACCCTGCGAGATACTTCGCCTTGAACAACAACCACAACTACGGAGCATACCATACCAACAATATCAACAGCAGCGGCTATAACTTCTACCTTGACATCTTCGTGAAGACCGAAGGCGGTGTGCCGCCCACACCTACCGTAGCCACTCCAACCTTCAGCCCTGTTGGAGGCACTTATTTTGAAGCCCAGACCGTGAGCATTGCCTGCGCTACTGACGGTGCTACCATCTACTACAGCACAGTTTCTGCAAATGGTCCGTGGACACCCTATCAAAGCGCCATCACCGTCGATGAAAGCACGACTCTTTGGGCCTACGCTGTGAAGGAAGGCTACAACGACAGCAATGTCGCTGAGGCCACCTACATCATCCAAGCTGGCGTGGTCACTATCTTCAACCAAGACTGGGAAGGCGAGATGAACGGCTGGACCTTCGTTGACGTGCTAGGTGAAATGAGCTGGACTGTGGCTCAATACAGTGGAAACCACTATGCATACGCCAACGGCTACAACCATGGTGCCAACATCGACTGGTGCATCTCCCCTGCTTTTAATCTCGATGCCATCGGCAACCCAATACTGACTTTCCGCACGGCCAAGAACTACACTGGCAACGACCTTGAAGTCTTCTTCTCCAACGACTACACCAGTGGCGACCCGACAACCGCCACCTGGACACCCCTCACCTGCGCCCTCTCCACGGGCGGCTGGACTTGGACCGAATCGGGTGACATCGACCTGAGCAGCTTCAGCGGCACCAACTGCCACATTGGTTTCATGTACACCTGTGAGGAAAACAGTGCCGCCGGTTGGGAAGTC
>DAIOUZ010000234.1:2069-4286 GCA_036759285.1 Candidatus Limiplasma sp.
CGTGACACCTCTTGCCTTGAGTGGGTTCACTTACATCGAAGGCAATGGCCCGTCGGATGAACAGAGCTTCACCGTTAGTGGTTTCAATTTGAGCGACAACATCACCATCGCAGTCCCAAACGATTATGAGATTTCGGAGACTTCAGGCAGTGGGTTCACACAAAGTCCTATCACGCTTTCACTTACTGGTGGAAACGTGGAAGAGACGACCATCTATGTCCGCCTGAAAGCCGGTCTCGCCGTTGGCACATATAATGACGAAGACATTACCATCACCTGTGCCGATGTTGACGACATCGATGTCACCTGCAGTGGCAATGTCACTGCACAGTCTGTTCCTGGCGACGACTATGTCCGCATCAGTGATGCCGGTCAGCTTGTGGCTGGCAACCGTGTCATCCTCGCTGCACGTTACAACGAGACGACCGATGCATACGTCGCCATTCAGAACACACTGACGGGCGGCAAACTCGCCACTACCGAGTTCACCAGCGTGATGAACGGCACTGACGAGATTATCCCGACAGAAATCATTTCTATCGAGAACGACTACTACTGGACGATTGGCATCACCGATGACGGCTACACCTTCACCAATGCCAGTGGCGATGTGATTGGCTACAACACCAGCACCAACTTCAACATGAACGGTGAGAAGACCGATTGGACCATCACAGCAGGCACTTCCGGCGAAGGTGCCATGGTTCCCAACTATTACGGTTTCAACATCATCAATGTCATCACCGACAACCGCGCTTTTGCGCTTAACGCGAACCATGTCTGCGGTGCTTACCATACGCAAAACCTGACGAGTGCCGACTACAACTTCTTCCTCGACATCTTCATGCAAGGCGAAGGCGGCACATGCACCGTAGCTGCCCCGACCTTCGACCCCGCTGGCGGCACCTATTATGAACCGCAAAATGTCACCATCAGCTGTGCCACCGAAGGTGCAACCATCTGGTACAGCCTCATTTCCGGAAATGGTCCTTGGACTCCATACACAGAAGCCATTACAGTTGAAGAGTTCGCATCCATCTGGGCATATGCTGAGAAGGAAGGCTGCAACGATAGTCCTGTCGTCAACGCGGGATACATCATCCAAGACGACCTCGTCATCATCTTCAACCAAGACTGGGAAGACGACTGGAATGGTTGGACTGAGGTCTGCGTATATGGAGACTCGCTCTGGCGCATTGCCTCCTACCAAGGCAACCACTACGCCTACGCTAATGGATACAACCATCCTGCCTCAGAGGATTGGCTCATCTCGCCTGCTTTCGATTTGGACAGCTACAGTGACGTTGTGCTGACCTTCCTGACAGCGAAAAACTACACTGGTCCCGAACTCGAAGTGTATTTCTCCAACGACTACGATGGACAAGACCCAACAACCGCCACTTGGGAACCCCTCGAATGCGAACTCTCCCAAGGTGGTTGGAACTGGGTGGAATCTGGCGAAATCAGCCTTGATGATTTCAGCGGCACGAACTGCTACATAGGATTCAAGTACACTTGCACCGATGAAGAAGCTGCCGGTTGGGAAGTCGACGACATCATGCTCGTTTCGGGCAGTGCCATTCCCACTCCAAGCCTGACAGCTACACCTAATACTATTAATGGTCTTGATTACATTGAAGGCGAAGGCCCATCAGACTCGCAGACCTACATCTTGACGGGTAACAACCTCGATTGCAGCGAGGTTACCATCCATGTGGAAGGCGAATTCAGAATCTCCTTGGACGAAATTGATTGGACTGCCGATACGACCATGCCCGTCATTGATGGCCAAATCTTAGGACAGACTATTTACGTCCGCATGGTCGAAGGCCTTGAAATGGGTACATACGAAGGTACTATCACCCACAATTGCGGTGAAGCAAGTGCCGTGGTTAGCCTTACTGGCGTCGTCCATAGCGAGAACGAGCCTTACATCATGGCCGTCATGCCGCTGTACATCCAGGGCAACAACGGAGCGAACAACAACCGCGTGCCCGTGGCCATCCTGGTTTTTGTGATGAACCTTGAGCCGAACACCACTTATCGTTATACTAACCAGTTTGTTGACGATAACGACGGTCCCGAGACAGCAGGCGCGGGCAACGTGATTTACGCCGGCGAGGAAGGCTTCATCCGCAGCACCAGCCCGAGCCTCTCGACGGAAGGCGGCTATGGCGAGTTCACCACCAGCGACGACGGCTGGCAAGTGTTCTGGTT
>DAIOUZ010000235.1:0-741 GCA_036759285.1 Candidatus Limiplasma sp.
AAACGAGTGGATATCGCAGTTGAAGATGCGCAGCAACCAGTGCCCTCCATAATAGAAGCCTACCATCAGCAGAGTGGAGTAGAGGGTGGCTTTAACGGCATCCACATGTCGTCCCTTTTCCCTCAACTGCAGGATGATGGGTATTGAACCCACAATGTCAATGATACTCAGCAACACCAGTGTTGCACTCAGAATCTGCGTGAAGTTGATAGTTCCCATAATCGACGGTTTTTTAATTACACACTGCAAAGGTACTCATTTTCCTTGTTTCCTGTCATCGAAAAGTCACAAAAACGTACTTTTCAGGGCCTGATTTTTGTCGCCAAAAGTCGAATGACCCTCAAATGACCTTTTTCTTTTTCAATTAATTGAAAATCAATATTTTAACAAACAAATAATGACCATTGGATGCTGGCCGTTTTTCGTTTTTTCGCTATAACTTTGCAGCAGACAAATCATCAAAACTTTGACGATATGAAACGATTGATTTTTTACATATGTTTTTTGAACATCGCCATTTGCTCTTTGGCCACGGGCCAGGATAGCGAAGTCATTTACATCGATGGCGAGAAATGGCAACTGCTTGGACGGCCCATCAACAGAGACACTGCTCTTGTTCGCCGACTGATTGACGTGTTGCCCGAAAAAAGAATAAAAAGTACGGCCAACTGGGACGGATTCACCGCCTGCTGGAGTATCAACAGTGACGAGATGCTGTGTCTCGACAGCATCCAGGTCTGG
>DAIOUZ010000235.1:751-2620 GCA_036759285.1 Candidatus Limiplasma sp.
ATAGCCGTGAGGAAAGCCATGTTTGTCTTTCGGCCGAGGATATGCACAAGGTATTTAATGAATACTACGATAATGGGGTAATCATTGCCTCGTGGTACAATGGCGATATCCGTGTCGCGCGAGGGAAACGGCTTTATTATGAGCACATGGGCTATTTCAGATACTATGAGCAGGAGCAGGTATTCAAGGTCAAGGATGGTAGAATCACTAATCGAGAGACCTATCAAAACAAAGTCGTTGTTGATGGCTTTACGCTTGACGGATTGAAAGTAGTCAAGCAAGGTAACGTTCTTACATTTTTGAAAACTGATTATTCCACTCAACCAAAGCAACAACTTGTCAAGGCCATAATACCAATCAATGTTGAGGATTTGCCCCGTGATGGCCGCATTGTCTTGAATGTGAATAAGATTCAGGTTGACTCAATAGGCCATCTTGTCAACTGCGAGGTGTATGTTTCTTTCAGGGCAAAAGGGGAGAGTCTCGACGATGATATAAAAGCCCGTTTGGCGCAAGAAATCAAAACGCAACTGATGCAGATCTATCCTTGGAAAGTCCTGTATATCCAAGGGAAATATTATCCAGACCTTCGTTCTGTCAGTGGCCTTATCCTGACTTCCGAAGAGTAGAAGCCATTCCAACATCATTTCAAATCACGTGCGGCTGAATTGTTCCTCAGGCAATTCAGCCGCTTCCATTTGATGTTAATGACTAAAAACCGCCATGCTGTTTTGCTGTTTGGCGGTTTTTCACTACCTTTGCCGTTTAAATGGAACTAAAAACATTATTATAACCAAAACAATGAGCGAGAAAGAGAATACACTGGCTACAAAATACGACCCTAAAGAGGTCGAGGACAAGTGGTACAAGTACTGGGAATCGCACGACCTGTTCAAGAGCGTGCCCGATGAGCGTGAACCCTATTGCATCGTCATTCCGCCCCCCAACGTGACGGGTGTATTGCACATGGGCCACATGCTCAACAACACCATTCAGGACATCCTCATCCGCCGCGCGCGCATGGAGGGCAAAAACGCCCTGTGGGTGCCCGGAACTGACCATGCCTCGATTGCTACCGAGGCCAAGGTGGTGAAACGTCTGGCCGAGCAGGGTATCCGCAAGCGTGACCTCACGCGCGACGAGTTCCTCAAGCATGCTTGGGACTGGACGCATGAGCACGGCGGCATCATCCTGCAACAACTCAGGAAACTGGGTGCCTCCTGTGACTGGAGCCGCACCGCCTTCACCATGGACGAGACGCGCAGCAAGAGCGTGTTGAAGGTCTTTGTGGACCTCTATGACAAGGGTTATATCTACCGTGGCCTGCGCATGGTGAACTGGGACCCCAAGGCCCAGACCGCCTTGAGCAACGAGGAGGTCATTTATCACGAGGAGAAGAGCCACCTGTACTATCTCAAGTACTATGTGGACGGCCTGCAGACGCTCGAGAACGAGGAGCAGCTGCGTGCCGAGGGTAACATCATCCACAAGGATGAGAAGGGCTATTATGCCGTCGTTGCTACCACGCGTCCCGAGACCATCATGGGCGATACCGCCATGTGTATCAACCCCAAAGATCCCAAGAACCAGTGGCTCAAGGGCCGCAAGGTGATCGTGCCTCTCGTTGGCCGCGTGATCAACGTGATTGAGGACCGCTATGTGGAAATCGAGTTCGGTACGGGCTGCTTGAAAGTGACCCCTGCCCATGACCCCAACGACTACGTTCTGGGCAAGACCCACAACCTGGAGACCATCGACATCTTCAATGCCGATGCGACCATCAGCGAACAGTCGCCGCTCTACGTGGGTATGGACCGCATGGAGTGCCGCAAGGGGATTGTGCCTGACCTGCAGAATGCTGGCTTGATC
>DAIOUZ010000235.1:2630-4276 GCA_036759285.1 Candidatus Limiplasma sp.
GGTGGGTTATAGCGAGCGTAACAGCGACACCGCCGTCGAGCCGCGCCTGTGCATGCAGTGGTTCCTGAAGATGAAGCACTTTGCCGATATCGCGCTGCCCTGCGTGAAGAATGACGAACTCAAATTCCATCCCGCTAAATACAAGAACATCTATAATGTTTGGCTTGAGGGCATCCAGGATTGGTGCATCTCGCGCCAGCTCTGGTGGGGCCACCGCATTCCTGCCTACTTCCTGCCCACCGAGGACGAGGAGAAGGAGGTCTATGTAGTTGCCCTGAATGAGGAAGAGGCTCTAGAGAAAGCCCGCAAGATTCCCGGCTACGAGAATATTGAGGCTAGCCAGCTGCGTCGTGACGAGGACGCCCTCGACACGTGGTTCAGCTCGTGGTTGTGGCCCATCTCGCTGTTTGACGGCATCAACAATCCCGGCAATGAGGAAATCAAGTACTACTATCCCACCAATGACCTGGTGACGGCCC
This sequence comes from Candidatus Limiplasma sp., assembly GCA_036759285.1. GTDB lineage: Bacteria > Bacteroidota > Bacteroidia > Bacteroidales > F082 > Limimorpha. The sequence goes on from DAIOUZ010000235.1 coordinate 3,110, forward strand.
CCGATATCATCTTCTTCTGGGTGGCACGCATGATTATGGCGGGTTACGAGTATATGGGCGACATGCCTTTCCGCAACGTCTATTTCACCGGTGTTGTTCGCGACAAGTTGGGCCGCAAGATGTCCAAGTCGCTGGGCAACTCGCCCGACCCGCTGATGCTGATTGACAAATTCGGCGCCGACGGTGTCCGCATGGGTCTGATGCTTGCCGCTCCCGCCGGCAACGACATCCTCTACGTCCGCACGGACGGAGACATCATAAAAACAGCCCCTAGGATCACTCCTCGGGGCTGCTACCTTTTCTTTTCCTATTAATAACTAAAAACTTGCTTTCTCTACAAAACTAATACCTAACTACTAACCTAAAACTACTAACATAACCGATAATCGTTATCCTTCAATCTTTCATTTACCTATTGAATTCCTCTGAATCACGATGCAAAGATAAGCACATTTCATGATGTGACCATGAAATATGTTGCTTTTCGGCAAAAAAGGAGGTTATTCTTGACCTAAATCAACATTCTGTGTGCGAACACAAATAGATTCTCCTAGCATGTTTGTCAAATTGACAAACTGTGTAATCGTCAGTTGTTCAGGGCGTTTCGTCATAATTTCGTGCTCAAAGAAGCCTTCTGGAGCAGGATTCGAGGAATTGAAGATTTGGCGAAGACTTACCCGCAACATCTTCCGACGCTGGTTAAAGGCAATTTTCACCACCCGTTTAAACAAATCTTCATCACAATCCAGATGCTGTACTTTGTTACGAGTCATACGGATGACGGCACTCTGCACCTTGGGAGGAGGATTGAATACAGAAGGTTCGACCGTAAAGAGATATTCCACGTCGTACCATGCTTGAATCAATACAGAAAGAATACCATATGCCTTATTCCCCGGCTCAGAGGCAATGCGCAGGGCGACCTCCCGTTGGATCATACCCGTACAACAAGGAATCAGGTCGCGGTTATCGAGCATCTTGAAGAATATCTGTGAGGAAATATCGTATGGATAATTGCCTGTCAGCACAAACTGCTGTCCATCAAACACCTTCCGCAAGTCCATCCGCAGAAAGTCGCCTTCTATAATGGCTGTTGGCTGTTGGCCATTGGCTGTTGACTCTTCCTTAAACAGCGTAGCCTTCAGATACGCTACACTCTCCCTGTCT
>DAIOUZ010000236.1:0-4195 GCA_036759285.1 Candidatus Limiplasma sp.
CACGTTGCTGTAGAGGTTGAGCGGAGTGATGACGCCGAGGAAGAGGTTGGTGTAGGCATCGGGAGCTTGATAAGCCTCCTGGCTCTTGCGGTAGTGGTAGCACGATTCTGAAATGCCCGACATGGAAACCACCACATAGCCTTTCCGCACAATGGAGTCGTACTCCACTGAATTACCGTAGGATGAATGACTGTGGCTGTTGAACGTGGCGTTTACCTTAAGGGTATAGTTGGTGTCGGTGATAATCTCGTTGCTGAACAGCAGTTGGTCGGAGCCTTCGTTAAGCAGCACGGGGTCGTCGGTGTTGATAGAGGTGTGCATGGTGCCTATAGCCCCAGTGGAGTTATAGACTTGGCCATGGTAGTAACAATAAGAGAAAAAGGCGGCATCGATGCTCGACTGGTAGAAAAGGTTATTATCCGGGTTGGTGTTAAAGCTGATCATAATGGCGGGACAGGCGGAGCCTTCCTCGTCGACGGTGGCGTTTTCCATGATTTCAACGCCAGTCACCACGGGCTTCTCCGGCATCTCGGTTTGGGCAAAGAGGGTGTCGAAGCCAGGGATGATGACCTTGCAGGCGTATTCGTGCAAAGCCTCGGCAAGTGTTTCTCCTATATACATTCCGTTGCCGCAATGTTGCAGTTTCTCGGCGAACTGTCCGTCCACATAAAGCAGCACTTCGGCATCAGTGCAAGGAGCGGGATGCACCGAGTCGAGGCATTGGGCCAAAGAAACCTGCGCCCACACAGGCTGGTCTTTTTGTAGCACGGCGTTCAAAGTGGGTTGAGGGTCAAAATCAGGGCGGTCATAATTGCTGACCTGCTTACGGCAGCCACTGAAGGCGATCGCAGCAAAAAGGAATAAAATGATTTGTTTTTTCATAGTTTGTTATTTTTGCCATTTCTTCGGTCCGGGGAATCGGACATTGAGGCCGAAGCGATGGATGGCTTTTGGCTTTTGGATATCGTTGTTATAGTCGATTATCTTTTTGTTCAGGTTGTCGTAGGCCAATTCATAAAAGACACCGAAATACTTCGACGGATTGACGGCCACACCAACACTGCCACCGTAGAGGAAATCGTTGCTGAAACGGTCGGTAATATCAGTATAATCAGGATCTTGATAATCAGGTATATAATGGTCTTGAACGGTTCTCATGCCCAATTCGCCACGGCAATACATATCGATGAAATAAAAGTTCGGCAGCAAAAGAGACAAAGGGTGCAGTTCCACATCGATGCCGTAATGAAAATAACGCACGATATGTGTTCCATCAAAGACAACAGGTTGGTAAGTAGTATCCGCATCATGAATGCTATATCCACCACCAACCGTCATCAAACCTTTATTGGAGCCGAAACTGCCGAAGACTCCCGCCACGCACCAATTGGTTATGCCATAGCCTACGTCGACACGGAAGTCGGGATAGTCGAAAGAAGGGTATCTCTGCATCAGACGAGAATAGCTCACGTCGATTTTGAAATTGCCCTTGTTGAAAGGCTTTAATGAGGTGAAAGGAAGGTCGGTTTGGGCGAAGGCCATGCAAGGAAGGAGCAGGAGGGCCAGCAGATAAAATCTTTTGTTCATGATGATGAAGGTTGTTTTATGTGTTTGTTCTTTGTGTTTTGTGAATAGGTAACGAATACAGTTCAGGATTATTGTGGCTGCAGGCATTCAAATGCAAAAGTGTAAGGGGATGGAGGAGACAAAATGGCACAAAAAAAGAGGACCGATTAGCCCTCTTTCGTTAGTTCGTTGTGACTATTGCTTATTCAGCAGCGGGTTGTTCGCCTTCGTGCTTGCAGCAGGGTTTGTCACCGTGGTCGCAGCCACCGAGGCGCTGCATGATGAGGTCTTTCTGCTCGTCAACGGTCAGGTTGGCGAAGTTGTCCCACTTGGCTTTCATTTCGGCGCACTTCTTCTCGCATTCAGCCTTTTGCTCTTCGGTCATTTCGGCCATCTCTTTGGCGCAACCTTCACCAGCGGCTTTCATCTCTTCCATCTTGGCGTCCATTTCGGCAAAGACAGTGGCGGCCTTCTGGTTGAGGTCGGCTTTCATTTGGTCGTCCATCTCGTCCCAGTTCAGCCTTCTTGGCTTCCATTTCAGCGTCCATGGTGGTGAAGACTTCAGCAGCCTTTTTGTTCAGTTCAGCCTTGGCTTCGTCGGTCATCTCGTCCCACTTGGCATACTCTTCTTTCAGAGCGTGCATGGGGCAATCGTGTTTTTCTTCAACGACCTCAGTCTTTTCTTCCTGAACGGGCTCAGCGGCTTGTTCGGGTTGCTTAGGTGTGTTGTTGCAGGCCACCATGAAGAGGCTGGCCAGTCCGAGTGTAAGAACTAATTTCTTCATTTTTAATGAGTTTAGATTATTGATTTGATGTTTTTGCCTTATTTGAGCGCGCAAAAATACAAAATATTTCAATAGTGTTTCAAAAAACGTGTTTTTTAGTAAAAAAATCTTTTTTATAATAAGGTTGTTTATTTGTCTAGGAATACCTAATTTTGCAGCCTTGTTTGTTGGCAAAGGCAATGCTTGGTTTGCTCTTGCAAAGTGTTGAAAAACAAGATGAATAGCGATTTGACAATATATCAACCATCTGACGAATCCATCGTTGTTTATAAAAGTAACGATGGTGTGGTGCAACTGGAGGTGCAGTTAGCCAATGAGACGGTATGGTTGACACTTAACCAACTCGCTGTGCTGTTTGATAGGGACAAGTCGGTCATATCTCGTCATATACGCAATATTTATGCTGAGGGTGAGCTCACGAGAGAGGCAACTGTTGCAAAAAATGCAACGGTTCAAGATGAGAGTGGTCGAATGGTTGTGAGACAAATTGAATATTATAACCTTGATGTCATCATTTCGATAGGCTATCGCGTAAAGAGCCTTCGTGGTACCCAATTCCGGCAATGGGCAAACAAGGTACTAAAAGAATATCTGCTTCGAGGCTACAGCATCAACCAACACTTAATGTATGTGGAACGCATTGACCATCAGTTGCAGGAACATACGGAGCAGATACACGAGTTGCAGGATAAAGTAGACTTTTTTGTGCGCACATCGTTGCCACCGAAGGAAGGAGTGTTCTACAATGGACAGATATTTGACGCTTATGTTTTTGCAACAGATTTGATTAAGTCGGCCAAGAAGAACATCACACTTATCGATAACTACATTGACGAATCGGTGTTGTTGATGTTGGCCAAGCGCAATAAAGGTGTAACTGCCACTATTATCACACGCAGTATTTCCGATACGCTTACGCTTGACCTTGAAAAACATAACAAACAGTATCCACCGATTGATGTACAGGAGTCGAACAAATATCACGACCGATTCCTCATCGTTGATGAAGTCGTTTATCATCTTGGTGCGTCACTGAAAGACCTTGGGAAACGGTTGTTTGCGTTCTCAAAAATGGAGTTGCCTGTAAAAACAATATTTACAGAGAAATAAAGAGATATAATTCAATCTAAATAACTAATTCATAAACATTAAATCAAAAGAAATGGCAGAAAAAAAGTTTTTGACATGCGACGGTAACCAGGCTGCGGCCCATGTTGCCTACATGTTCAGTGAAGTGGCCGCCATTTATCCTATCACTCCGTCGTCGCCGATGGCCGAGTATATCGATGAATGGGCTGCTAAAGGTCAGAAGAACATCTTTGGCGAGACCGTCAAAGTGGTTGAGATGCAATCCGAAGCCGGTGCAGCCGGTGCCGTCCACGGCTCGCTGCAGGCTGGCGCCCTCACCACCACCTACACCGCCTCGCAAGGCCTCTTGCTGATGATTCCCAATATGTACAAGATCGCCGGTGAATTGCTTCCTGGCGTGTTCCACGTCTCGGCCCGCGCCCTCGCCGCTCAGGCCCTGTCCATCTTCGGCGACCACGCCGACGTGATGGCCTGCCGTCAGACGGGCTTCGCCATGCTCTGTGAGAACGATCCCCAGGAGATCATGGACCTGGCCCCCGTGGCCCATCTGGCGGCGATCGAGGGGAAGGTCCCGTTCATCAACTTCTTCGACGGCTTCCGGACCTCCCACGAGATCCAGAAGGTCGCCGTGTGGGACTACGACGACCTGAAAGAGATGTGCGACATGGACGCGGTGGCGGCGTTCCGGGCCCACGCCCTGAACTCCGAGCATCCGGCCATGCGGGGGTCCCACGAGAACGGCGACATCTTCTTCC
>DAIOUZ010000237.1:0-4136 GCA_036759285.1 Candidatus Limiplasma sp.
CACATCAATTTACAATGAAAAAACTTAGCACAATCATCATGGCCTTGGCTCTCGTGCTTGGTATGAGCCAATGCAAGAAACAGGAAACACCCACCACGGGCAACACCACGCCTACCAACCCGGGGGTTCACATCACCGTGAACGTGGGCGACCAGGACGGCAAGGACAATAACGGCGAAAAACACAACATCGCTCCGCAATACGGACTGTTCGCCTTCTCCAACAACGACACGCTCTATGTGGGCCACAATGGCAAATATGTGGGCTGTCTGAAGTACACCAACGGCTTTTTCGACGGCACTATCTACCCGGATGACGTCGAAAACCAGCCCTTGCACTTCTACTTCTTGGGCGGCAAGGGTCCCAAAAATCCTACTTCAAGCACAACCACATACAACATCAACATTGCTGACCAAAGCGAGAACCTGCCCGTGCTTTCCTACGGCGCTTCCACCAAGCCTTTCACCGGCACAGGCACCACCTATTCCACCACGCTGAGGAACCAGTGCGCCTTGGTGAGGTTCGACCTTCAGCATACAGGGGATTATGAAGTTACCCTGTCGGGCGTGCCTACTCAGGCCACCGTTGACTTTGCCAACAATGCCATCACGCCCAACACCAGTACCACAGGCGACATCACCCTTTATGGCGAGGAAGGAAACACCGCTATCAGATGGGCCATCCTGCTGCCTGGTACCAACCTTGGAGACAAAATTGGAGAAGATGATTTGACTTGGAATGGGGAAGGCGAAACCATACCTGTCATGGCGAACAACACCTATATCAACTCAGGCATCAGCATCAACAATCCTTTGCCCTTGCCAGATGCGCCTGATGCCCAGTATGCTGTCAAGACAAGTGGTGGCGAATTGACCCAATTCTCGGTGAGTGCGAACAAGAAGGTCTATTTCTCGAAAGGAAACTTAAAGGCTGACTTCACCCATGGTGGTTACGCCGAGGGCTGGAGCTTCCACGACACTCAGTTTGGCGAGGTTGCTGGCCCTACATTGAATTTGGATAATCCCAATGATAAAAGATATTATTGTCACCAACAATCTGGTTCTAATACGAATAACCCCGCTGCCCCGAATGGAATAATTTTTAATAGTCATCAAGACTACGGAGATAGATTCACTTGGGGGTATTTCAGCAGTATTACGCTAACGACAACGGATTATGTTCTTTCAGCAGAGGATTTGAGCAAGACTGCAGCCGTAGCCAAAGACTGGGGCTGTGTGTTTACGGAGAGTAGTGCAGAGGGTGGCAATTGGCGCACACTGAGTGCAAACGAGTGGATTTATTTGTTCAATGGCGCAACCACAGGTACAAGCAGCGCCGTGAGGGGAGACAAACGTTTCTTAAGGGTAAGAATAAAGAAATTTTATATCAATCCCATTGACGAAAGTTGGAGTGAAGACTGCTGGGGAGTCTTCGTGTTTCCCGATAATTACCAAGGCTCAAACCTCAACGGCTCTTACACTTTTAATTCTAACACTGTTAAACAAATTGATTATAGTAATGCTAATGATAATGCTGATGTGGCTCAGATGCTGAACGACGGGGCCGTGTTCTTGCCGTGTGTAGGCTATCGTTATGATGATAGGTACTATGATTATGTTTACTATACTATTGATAGTTATGTTGGCGCCGGTATTGGTTACTATTGGTCGTCCACTCATATTGACGGTACTACTAACTATGCGAAGGCCTTGAAATTTGTTGTTGTAGGTGACGGCAATAATAGTACTACTGGAGTTTCAATTGTGGATTTGCCCCGCAATTATGGCTATTGTGTCCGTTTGGTGTGGGATGCCAACTAAGCGAGCTGTGCGTTGCTGCGGGCGTGCGAGCGCGCTGCGGCACGAGCGCAGAAGAGACTAAAAAATGATTGAGGCGGCCTTCTTTTTTGGGAGAAAGAAGGCTGCCTTTTTTGTTGTTTTCAATGGACAAACACAAGCGAAGTCAATTTCGTTTTTGGAAAAAAGGTGCACTTTTTTCTTGCTTCGACCTATTTTCTTTTTACCTTTGCAAAAAGAAACAATAGTTCAAAACGTAGTTAATCAACAATTCAACAATTAAACATCATCGCTATGGGTAAATTTATTCAAGAATTCAAGGAGTTTGCCATGAAGGGCAACGTCATGGACATGGCTGTCGGTGTGGTCATCGGCGGCGCGTTCGGTAAAATCGTCTCCTCATTGGTGTCCGACATCATCATGCCGCTCATCGGTGCCATCACGGGTGGCCTCAACTTCACCGACTGGAAGTGGGTGATTCGCGAAGCCGTCATGGACGGGGAGACCGTCGTCAAACCTGCTTTGACCATGACTTGGGGTAACTTCCTGCAAGTCATCTTCGACTTCATCATCATCGCCTTCTCTATCTTCTTGGTCATCAAGGGCATCAACAAGATGAAGAGAGAAGAACCCAAACCCGAGGAGCCCGCAGCTCCCGCTGGCCCGACGCAAGAGGAACTCCTCGCTGAGATTCGCGATTTGCTGAAGAACAAGTGATTGTTTCAGGCAGATTGGTAATGATAGGGTGTGCTTTTTTATGTGGCGCACCCTGTTTTTGTTTCACAAATTTTTGTAGTTTTGTGCCGAAATACACCTAGTGCCGTTATGATACCGAGAATCAAACAATTTGAACTTGATGATAATTGGAAGTTATTGGTTACTTTCGATGATGGCTTTCGTGTTTGTTATGATGTGAAAGACGACATTGATACCATTGACGATTTCAAAAGTTTAACCACTGAAGTTGGCCTTTGGTCGATGGCACAGTTGGATAGCAGTCGCACTTGTATCACTTGGAATGAAAGAATTGATTTGCCGAGTGATACCATATATGAATATGGTGTTCCGATTAGGAATTATGAAGCGTAAACTCTTGCTCATCATAGGATTATTGTTCTGCTTCGCCTTCACTGCAAAGGCGACGCACCAACGTGCCGCCGAAATCACCTATACCTGGCTCGGTGGCAATGCCTACGAGTTTACGCTCACCTGCTTTACATACACCCCCAGTCCTGCCGGCCTGCAACGCGATTCCCTCCTCGTGCAATGGGGCGATGGCACGGAGGAGTACATCCCCCGTGTGGTGCTCCAGAACCTTGGCGACGACTATACTCTGAATGTCTACAAACAAATCCATACCTTCGCCACGGCTGGCACTTACACCATCAGCATGGAGGATGCCAACCGCAACTATGGCGTAATCAACGTGCCCAATTCGGTGATGGTGCCCATGCACATTGAGACGGAGTTGGTCATCAACCCGTTCTTGGGCTACAATAACTCGGTCCAGTTGCTCAACGCCCCTGTTGACAAGGGTTGTGTGGGCAAACTCTACCTCCACAATCCCTCAGCCTACGACCCCGACGGCGATAGCCTGAGCTATAAGTTGGTCAACTGTAAGGGTATGGATGGCATGGAAATTCAGGGCTATACCTTCCCGCAGGCTTCCCAGTCTTTTGACATCGATCCCATTTCTGGTGAGTTGCGTTGGGATGCCCCTTTGGTACAAGGTGAATACAATGTGGCCATCATGGTGGAGGAGTGGCGCCACGGCGTGAAAATCGGCACTGTCGTGCGCGACATGCAGATCCTGATTTCCTCTTGCGACAACAACCTGCCTGAAATCCATTGTGAGGATGCCTATTGCATTGAGGCAGGACAGCAGCTTAGTTTTGTCGTTTCAGGTTCCGACCCCGATTCCGATCGTGTGACCCTAACCGCTTCTGGTGCACCTTTCGAATGGACACAAAACCCCGCTTTCATGAGTCCCGAGACAGCCTTTGGACTGAATCCTGAGTTTGAGTTCATCTGGAATACGACCTGCATGCAGGTGCGCAACACACCCTATCAGGTGGTGATCCATGCTAAAGACGATGACACCCCCGTGAGCTTGACCAATGTGAAAACTATCAATATCAGTGTGCTGGGACCTCGAGTGGAAGGCTTTTCCGCTGTTGCACAAGGCGGAGATGTGAAGCTTTCATGGGAGACCTATCCTTGCACGAATGCCGAAGCGCTGTTGATCTACCGCAAAGCGGGCTGCGACGGTTATGAGCCCGATGCCTGTGAGACGGGCATACGTCCAGGCTACCAATGGATTGCGACCTTAAATGATATTAC
>DAIOUZ010000238.1:0-4123 GCA_036759285.1 Candidatus Limiplasma sp.
ACCACCGAAGCTGCATGTCAAGAATTGAAGGCAGAAGGCTATCGGATTTTTGCCATCGAGCAAGTGGAAGGCAGCGTGCCATTGCAAAATTTCATCTTTGAGCCACGCACAGCATACATTTTAGGGAACGAAGTAGAAGGTGTTTGCGAGGAGGCATTACCCTATTGCGAAGGTGCCATTGAGCTTCCTCAGGAAGGCACGAAACACTCCATAAACGTTTCGGTCTGCGCCGGTATCGTCATGTGGAAACTCTTCGAACAGTTGAATTTGAAGCCAAAATAAGGCTGTTTTTCACCCTTTTTTATTGAAAATCACGAAAAAAAGAGAATTTTTTATGTATTTTTGTGTTGGTGATTGAATTATTTCCTATTTTTGTTGGCTAATTGGAGTAGTATAATAAAGAAAAGTAGAATACAACTAAATAATAATCATTACAAACCTAACAAAATTGCGTTATGAAGAAAAACTTGACTTTTTCAAAACTGCTGATGCTCGTCATCGTTGCAGTGCTTCCTTTGAGCATGATGGCTCAAGAAGGCAAAAAACATTCAAAACCCGCTGAAAAGTATTGGTACATCCAAGCTGACGGAGGTCTCTCCATCAACCATGGTGACTTGGCCAATTACAATGGCGGCATTTGGGATGATTTCAACCATTTCAAGGCCACTGTTCTCCCGCTGAACAACCTCAACTGGAATGCTCATTTCGGTATTGGTTATCAGTTCGGCAAAGTCGTTGGCTTGAACGTCAAGGGTGGCTACGGTCTCCTTTCCGGCCACAGACACGGTCAACCTCTTTCGCTTATTGATGCTCAAAACAGAACTGACCTCACGGATTTGGCTCTTGACAAGACCAATTACATTGAAGGTAGCTTGAACCTCACCTTCAATCTCTTCAACATGTTCAACTACAACCCCAGAAGAGTCATCAACTTCGTGCCTCATGTCGGTTTTGGTGGCATCTACTACAAAGCTGGTGTTGTCAATCAACTCGAAGGTGATGACACGGGTGAAGGCACCGTGACTGGCGAAGTTGCTCCTGCTAAGGACAAGCGCGAACTCTCCTACACGGTTCCTGCTGGTATGGAAATCACCTTCAACATCGCTCCTAAGTTCGACCTCTTCTTGGATTACACCTACAACTTCACTGGCACGGACAAACTCGACCAAGTGAGAAAGACTTACAATTTCACTGAAGAAGGCCGTTTCATCAACAACATGGACATGTACAGCCAGTTCAACCTGGGTATGCGCGTTAAGTTCAACAATCCTTGCGACATCGAGAAGATGGCCCGCGAGTCGAAGAAGATCACCTACCGTGTGAATCCTGACCCGCTGGTTGAAGGCGAAGACGGCAATGTCTGCTTCGATGTTATCGTCACCGTTCCTGGTGAATACTTCGAAAAGCAAGCTGTCATGAACCTGAAGCCCTACCTTGCTTACAATGGTGGCCAAATCGACATCGATCCTATCACCTTCGTTGGTGAAAAAGTGAAGGGTGAAGGCGACTTCCGCGTCAACTACAAGGAAGGTGGCGAGTTCACCAAGCACTACTGCATGCCTTATCAGCCCGAGATGGAAAACTGCGAGCTGAAGGCCGACCCGATGTTCTATATTTACGACGGCACAATCTATCCTTCTCAGGATGAAATCGTGAAGAACACCTATTTCACTCAAGGTAGCACCGTGAAGCTGGCTGACGGCGTCATCGTGAAAGACGAGTACATTGACGAAACCGTTTACGACACCCTCGACAAGGTTAAGGCTGTCAAGAAGCTCACCTATTTCTTCAACAAGGACAAGTACAACATCAAAGACAGAAAGAAACTCAACAAGGAAGCCGACGCTGCTTTCAACGAACTGCTGAAGGCTGGTGAGAAGGAATTCGAAATCAGAGCTTGGGCATCACCTGAAGGTGAAGAAGGCCACAACAACGAACTGTCCAACAACCGCGCCAATGCTGCTGACAAGCAGATGAAAGACCTCGTCAAGAAGGCTAAGGTTGAAGGCATCGAATTCAACGGCAAGGGTTACGGTCCCGACTGGAACACCTTCGTTGAACTCGTTCAAGCTTCCGATCTGAAGGACAAGGATGCTATCATCAACAACATCAACAACTCCAGCAACAGAGAAAGAACCATTAAGGAAATGTGCGCTATCTATCCTCAACTCGAAAAGGATATTCTGCCGCAACTCCGTCGCGCTGAAGTCTATGTGAACGAACCTTACAAGGAAGTCGTCACCAGAACCATCAAAGTGAAAGTGCAAAAGAAATAATCCCTTTCACTAAACAGCAAAAAAGCCGCTCAGTCAGAGCGGCTTTTTTTGTGTCCTTTTCCGAAAAACAAATCACAAGGAAATCCTATGCAGCCCTATCTCATAAGGCTGATCAATGGCATCAATGATGCGTTGATAGTCTTTCTCATTCGCCACAAAATCGAGGCGGTTGGTGTCCAACAATAGTATGCGCATATTGTTTTGTTGCTGACGCAAAAAATCAAAATAGCCTTGTTGGATGTTTTCCAAATACGCATCGCTGATTTCCTGCTCATAGCTGCGCCCACGCTTATGGATGTTTTGCTGCAGGCGCGCCACATCCGAATACAAGTAAACAAGCAGTTCCGGTTTAGGCATGTCAGAAAAAATGATGTTGAAGAAGCGCGAAAACAATTGATACTCGTCTTCCTGCAGATTGTTACGCGAGAAAATCAGCGACTTGGCGACATAGTAATCTGAAATGATGAAATCGTGGAACAGATCAAGCGCGCCCAATTTGTCCTTCAACTGCTGGAAACGCAAAGCCAGGAAGGTCATTTCCAACTGGAAGGAATACTTTTCAGGCTCTTTGTAGAATTTGGGCAGAAACGGGTTCTTGTCGCCCTCAAACTCTTCAAGGACCAATTTTCCGTTGAAGTCGTGGGCGATGCGCGAGGCCAAAGTCGTCTTGCCCGCCCCAATGGTTCCCTCTATTGCTATATAGTTATAGTTCATCACTTTACTTTGTTTTCATCCAATACTATCTCTCTAACGACACCGTCATCCTGACATTGCTCAAGCAATTCTTTTTGCGTCAGTTTGAAAACCGGGTGCTTGAAATCCGGAGCCACCTCGCAAAGCGGCACCAAAGCAAACCGACGCAGATGCAAACGCGGATGGGGAATGGTCAAAGCCTCCGTTTCAATGATGCGGCTGTCATAATACAAAAGGTCCAAGTCGGCCGTACGGGAAGTATATCCTTGTATCTCAGGATGCCTAACACGCCCCAACTCCTTTTCGATGTCAAGCAGCCGGCGCAACAAATCCATCGGAGACAATTCGGTTTCCACTACAACCACCCGATTAAGGAACCACTCCTCGGTCTCAAAACCCCAAGGCTCCGACTCATAGGCAGACGAGACCTTTACAACCGTGCCACACCTCTTATTAATTAATTGGCATGCTTGGGCAAAAACCGCCTCCTTGTCGCCCATATTCGACCCAAAAAGCACGTAACACTTTCCCTTACTTCGACTATGCCCCTTATTCATCGTTGAGATTTTCGGCAAAGGTAAGTTTTTTTTATATACTTTTGCGGTCTAAACAAACAAAAACATAACATCATGAAGTTCTACAAAGTTGTTCTAGCCGCTTTTATCGGCACACTTATCGCATTGGTAATCAACTTTTTCATTAAAGTTGGCGTGATTTCTTCCATGATTTCCAACCTATCGAAATCCAAATCGGAGACCTCGACTACCGTGAAGCCCAATTCCGTGCTTTACATGAAGCTCAACTATGATATTCCCGACCGCACGGTTGACAATCCGTTCAGTCCTGCCATCGATTTTCAGTCGATGGAAACAATAGAAGCCACGGGCATGAACGAAATCTTGCGTAACATCGAACATGCCAAGACTGACCCAAACATTAAAGGTATCTACATGGAACTGAGCAGCATCCCGACTTCCACGGCTACTTTGCAGGAAATCCGCGACAAACTCATCGAGTTCAAGGCATCGGGAAAATTCATCGTTACCTATGGTGAAAGCTACAGCCAAAGTGCTTACTATATGGCTTCCATTGCCGACAAGATCTTCCTTAACCCAGAAGGCGCCCTCGACCTGCACGGCATGGCCTCGCAAATC
>DAIOUZ010000239.1:0-4107 GCA_036759285.1 Candidatus Limiplasma sp.
ATTGGCCGTCACCATCCACAACCTGCCTGAGGGCATGGCAGTAGGTGTGGTGTTTGCCGCCGCCTCACAGGGTGCCGAAGGCATTACGTTAGCGAGTGCGATAGCAGTTTCACTCGGCATCGCCATCCAAAACATTCCCGAAGGTGCCATCATCTCCATGCCCATGTGTACCGAAGGCAACAGCAAGTGGCGCTCATTCTTCATCGGTAGTTTGAGCGGTGTGGTGGAGCCGTTGGGCGGTCTGTTGGTAGTGCTGCTAGCCGCATGGCTCACCCCTATCCTACCCTATATGCTCGCTTTTGCCGCCGGTGCCATGTGCTACGTAGTGGTAGAAGAGTTGATTCCCGAAGCCTCGTCGGGCGAACATTCCAACCTCAGCACTATCGGTTTCGCCATCGGCTTTGTTTTGATGATGGTTTTGGATGTGGTGATGGGGTAAATTCATTCTATTGTCTGACGTAAAATTGTGGGATGAAAAACGAAAAATTTTTCAAAAAACACTTGACTCGTCCCTAAGGTCACGCTTTAATTTTGCACCCGCTAGCAATAATTCGTACGATAATGGGTAACAAAACAAAGTTAAAAATCGGAGAGTTCTCCAAGTTGATGCAGGTCACCGTGAAGACCCTGCGTCACTACGAGCAGAAGGGACTCCTCGCGCCTGACGAGGTGGACGAGTGGACGGGTTACCGCTACTACAGCATCGACCAGATGCAGAAGCTGCAATCCATCCGTGACCTTCAACGGCTCGGTTTCTCGTTGGATGAGATCAAGGAGCTGTACGAAGACGGTTCGCACACGCCCGACATCCAGCAGATGGACGAGAAAATCAAGGAGACGGAAAAGCTGCTGAAGCAACTGAAAACCCGTCGCGACCAGCTGCTCGAATGGAGAGACTCTCGCAAACAAATCTCAACAATGGAAAAATTTAGCATCCAATCTTTGCCCGAAATCATCGTGGCAAGCCATCGTGAAGTCATCCCCAACTATGCAGCACTTGGCCCGCTGTGCGTCAATGTCATTGGCCCCGAGATGCAGCGCCTCGGCTGCAAGTGTCCGCCGCCTGGCTACTGTTTCACCATCGAGCATGACAAGGAGTATAAGCCGACGGACATCGACATCGAGTATTGCGAACAAGTTGAGGAGATGGGCACAGATAGCACCATCATCCAGTTCAAGCGCTTACCTGCTGTTCCAAAGGCACTATGTATGAAGCACGTTGGTCCATACGAGCGTTTCTATGAGTCGTACACAGAAGCCTTCCGCTACATCGAGGAGCATGGCTATAAGACTGCCGGACAGCATCGCACTTGTTACATCGACGGTGCATGGAACCAAGACAACCCCGAGAAATGGCTGTCGGTGATCCAGATTCCGATAGAGTAATCATTTTTATAGCAGGAACTTCAAGCCGTAGCCTTCGGACTGCGGCTTTTTTTGTATTTTTGCAATCATGCGCACACCAATGCAAAAGCAAGAATCGGCGACGTAGGGAACACCGTTTCCCAATCGGTTTTTATTAGGGAGGCTGTGCGTGGGCAATCATTCCTTATATGTGGTGAAGTGTCGTGGGTAAAATACCCATCAATGGGGATTCCCTGTTCGGCTGGATTTGCAATCCAGCTGTTGTGGAATATAAGGATTTGCAATCCGATAGAATAATAAACAAGATGTTCGTTTCGGATTACAAATCCGAACGAACGGGCGCTCGGTCAAGTTTTATTCTGACCGGCTTTGCATCAGTCCAAAGGCTTTCTACAACGAACATATCCCCCTTCCTTAGTCCGCTCCACAAGCCCTTCGGCCTGTAGGTCAGCGAGGATGCGGCTGAGTGAGGGACGGGCTACACCAAGCACTTCAGCAGTTTCGCCCACGCTGGTGATAGCTCCATGCTGGCGAATGTAGTCCAACACACGGTTGCGCAAGCCTTTGACGGCAAAACTCCGTACCTTGCCGCTGAGGAAATGGCTGCGGTCGGAGAGTATGCCCAAGAAAGCACGAAGCACCTCGGGATGAGCCGTCATGAATTGGAAAAAGGCCTCGCGGTGGATGTACCATATCACCCCCTCGGTAATCGTGAGGACTTCTACAGGGATAGTGTTGTCTTTAGAAAAGAGGAAGGCAGGAGCCAATATCTTCGGGGCTTGTAGGCGGTCGATGACTACCTCGCGCCCCGTCTCGCTGCCCATGCGTGTCTCTACAGTGCCCTCGGTGAGCAGCATGAGCGAATCGCAGGTGTCGCCAACGCGCACCACCATATCACCCTCCTGATAAACTTTGCGCTTGTACGGCCATCTCAACAATTCGGCCAGCATTTCCTCGCTGCATTGCGAAAACAACGGAAACTGTTGCAACTCTTTCGTCATAAGTAACTATTCAAAATTAAACTGCAATTTTTTGACTTGGTGACTGGGGACTTAGGACTGGGGACTGATGGCTTGAACCCTCCGTCTTTCGTCCTTTGTCCTCCGTCTTATGTCCTTGCATCTTGCGTTCTTTATGTAAACCAATATTGCTCATCTACTTTAATAGATTTTTTTGCAAAAATAGGCTTTTTTTTCGATGCGTAACAAATGTTACCATCTGTCTCCACTTTGACTGATACTTTTGCGACATCAAACCAATGAAAGGAGAAATAACAATGAGCTACAACGATTGGAAAGACAAGACCGCAAGTTTCAAGAAGATTGACGTGCGCGGTGTGCAGGGTAACTTCTTCCCGGGACTGAAAATGCAGGCTGCGAAGATGGCCGTCGGCGAAGGTATGGAAATCATCCAAAGCTTTGAGCCGATTCCACTCTACGAGGTGTTTGAAGACCTGGGCTTTGAACATTATTCCGAAAAGGTGGCCGAAGCCGAATACCACACCTATTTCTACCGCACAGAGATGAAGCAGGCCGAAAAGGACATTCCGATGCGCCCTTACGCTCTCACCAATATGGCTATGATTGACAACGATTTGGCACAGACCGCCGTCAACTTCTGGGACTTGACTTGGAACGACAACCGCCGTCATCTGCCATACGAGACACGTCTGTTGCTCTCGTTGGCTAATGCCGTCGGAGCAGGTCGTATGCGCCAAGCCACCCGCGAGCTGGTGAAGGCCTACATCCACGGCCTCGATTCAGCCGCCTTGGACGATGTGTTTGAACTATTGGCATGGAACCAGGGCATCGGTTATTTCAGCTCCGAGATTGGCCCTTCCACGCTGTTCCAAGCCTACAAGACCATCAAGCAGATGGAGAAGAAAGGCAACAGCCGCGCCGAAATCATTGAGGTGCTGAAGGAGAAGTTCACAGAAAAGAATCCAGACATTAAACTCATGTAAAATGGAAATTACAAAAGACACTCGTTTGGCTGACCTCATCGCCCAATATCCTTGGCTGAAAGAAGAAATGGCAAAAGTGAACGAAAAGTTCAAGATGCTCAACACGCCCGTTGGCAAAATCATGTTGGGCAAGGCTACCATCGCCGAGATGAGCAAGAAATCGGGGATGGAAGTGGAAGCCATCATCGAGAAAATCAAAGGATTGATTAACCAACACATAAACCAATAACAGAAAGGAACATCATGAAATACAAAGTAAATGACAGTTGCATCGGTTGCGGCCTTTGCGAGTCCACCTGCCCAGAAGTGTTCAGCATCCAAGGTGACGTGGCTGTCGCCATTGAGGGTGAAGTGCCCGAGTCGGCATTGGCTTCCGCAGCCGAAGCCAAAGAAGGCTGCCCTGTGGGTGCCATCGAGGAAGCGTAACACAAAGTTCTAACAATCCAACCGCCGCAAAATTTTTCTTGACTTTCGCGGCGGTTTTGCACATCATTTACTCCATTCTTATTGTGAATATTCGTACCTTTGCGCAATCACAAAGAGACCTGTAAGGCATTGCCACAGCCGAAGCCGAAAAAGAAAAAAATGAAAAAAATGAATTTTTCTCTTGACTCGTCTCAATGAAACGGAAAAGCGGCCACCTCCACTTCCCCGACACATCCACCTTCGACCCGTTTATGGATTGTTTTTTATTATCTTTGCAGCCGAATCGCGAAACAGATAAATTGGAACTTATGATTATTGATTTTAACAAGATAGAAGAACTAGCATTCCCTGGT
>DAIOUZ010000240.1:0-968 GCA_036759285.1 Candidatus Limiplasma sp.
TCCAGACGGGTCTTCTTTTCGCCACGGGCCTTCTCTTCGTTGGCCTTCACGATGTTGGCGTTGCGGGCTTCCTTCTCCTTCATCCAGTTCTGGAACTTGACTTCAGCTTGCTCTTCGGTCATAGCACCTTTCTGGACACCGCGCATCAGGTGATACTTCATCATGACGCCGGTCTTGCTGAGCAGCGAGCGGGCTGTGTCGGTGGGCTGAGCGCCAACGCTGTACCAATACAGGGCTCTGTCAAACTTGATGTTGATCTGAGCGGGATTGGTGAGCGGGTTGTAGGTGCCTAATTTCTCAATGAATTTACCATCACGTGGTGAGCGAGAGTCGGCAACTACGATGTGATAGAAGGGTTGACCCTTCTTGCCATGTCTTTGCAATCTAATTTTTGCAGGCATAATTTAATGTTTTAAGTTGATTTTTAATGAATTAACTAAAACCTACCCGAGGTTTCGGCTGCAAAAGTACAACTTTTTATCGGACTGGCAATCAGGTCGGAACAAATTTTTCTTTTTCCCCGTTTCGTAAATCGCCCGACAATGCCTAATTTTGCCGCCGTTTTTAAAAAATCAAGGTCCCTGAGCTTGTCGAAGGGCCGGTTTACAAAGAAACAATGCAAAACAAGAACAAACTTAGTTGGGGTTATATAGCGGGCATCGTCTCGGGCATCACCTATGGCATGAACCCGCTCTTTGGCGTGCCTGTCATCAACAAGGGCTTGGATGTCAATTCCTTGTTATTCTATCGCTATGGTGTGGCCACTATGTTGATGTTGACCTTTATGCTGGTGGCAAAGAAGCAAATCCGAATCACTTGGAAACAATTCGGTTTGATGGCGATTCTCGGTGTTTTGTTCACGGGCTGCAGCATCACTTTGTTTGAGGCCTACAAATACATTCCTTCAGGCATCGCCACGAGCATCCTCTATGTCTATCCCATTATGGTCGCACTGATTATGATGTTTC
>DAIOUZ010000240.1:978-4051 GCA_036759285.1 Candidatus Limiplasma sp.
CCATCTTCGCTGGTGTGGCAGGTGCCGTGTTGCTCTCCATCAAGGGCGATGGCGGCTTCATAGATTGGCGCGGTATCGCCCTCGTGGTGGCTTCGGGACTGTGCTATACTTTATTTATTGTCATCGTCAACCAAAGCAAGACCATCAAAGCGCTGCCCAATCTCACTTTGACCTTCTATTGTTTCTTCATCGGCTCGGTGATGCTGTTTGCCTTGTCGGGTTTCGGCGTGCATCTCAATGCCGTTCCCGATGCGGTCAGTTGGCTGAATGTGTTGGGTTTGGCGATTTTGCCTACGGCTATTGCCACCATCACCTTGGCTGCTTCAAGCAAGGCGGTTGGTGCCACCAAGACCTCCATTCTCGGTATTCTTGAACCGTTGACTGCCATTGTCATTGGCACGCTGGTCTTTCACGAAGCCTTCACGCTCAATGTTGCCCTCGGCGTCGCGCTGATTCTGTTCGCGATATTGTTTATGATTCTAACTGAAAAGAAGGCCTGACCTTATTTGACTTGCACCTTGCTGATGCTCCAACTTTGTCCGTTGTGGGCTTTCACCAGATAAAGGCCTGAAGCCAAGGTGGATACATCGATGGCATGCCGTTTTTCGTTGGCCTGACCTTGCATGACGGTTTTGCCGTTCATATCGATGATTTCATAGCGGCGCAAGCCTTCGAGGCTGAGGGTCAGTTCGCCTTGGGTCGGGTTGGGGTAAACGACCATCATGTCTGTGACGGGCATTTCATGTTGAGGGACGCCCTCGAAAGCACCGTATTCAAAGACGTAATCGCAGACATAGATGAGTTGGCCGCCGTCGTTTGCAGTTTCCCAAGCATAACGGAGGGGACGGTTGGCAAATTGATCCCAAGTGTAGTTAGGCTCTGGATGATAGGGCATGAGGACATGGTCGATGGTGCAGGCATCGTCGTAGATATAGGTCACGCGGTCGGCGACTTGTCCATTGGAATGCTTCTCGCGTTGCTTGCAGTTGCCGTTGGCATCGAATAGCCTGTCGATGCTTGAGTCGGGTACCCAGCCGTTTTGCCAATAGGAGTAGGTCTCGTTGGTGCAGTTGCCGGCTTCATCGTAGGTGTAGGTGGTGAGGGCCGAATTGCTCCATCCCGTGCCGCCCCAAGCGTCGTTGTATTCTTCGAGGCATTGCGTGCAGTGGCCATTGGCATCGTAAGTGTAAGTGCCGCGCATCCCGCCGAGGGTCATCTCATAGCCAGTGAGCAGGTCGCCCTCGTAGCTGTAGGTGTAAACGCCTTGCAGCTCGAATCCACTGCCCCAGTCGTTGTAGTTGGTACGGGTGAGGCGGCGATTGTTGTCGTCGTAGGTGTAGGTAATATAGCTTGGGAAAATCCATTCGTTGTCGTAGTATTGGTAGAAGTTGACTCGGGTCACATTGCCGCGTTCGTCGTATTGGAGCGAGTCGATGAGGTCGTCGACTTCGCCGCTTGCGGTGGAGATGGGGTGGGAGGACTCCAGCAGGTTGCCGGCATTATAGAAGAATTGTATTTGGTCGACTCCGTCGTCGGAATAGAAGCGGTCGAGGAAGTAGTCTTGTGCCGTAGCTACGTGGCATGAAAGTATGGCGATGATGAGAAGGAAGAGTTTAGAGTTTTGCATGATGATTTGCTTTTAGGTTATGGTGAAGCAAAAATACATATAATTATTGACAGCGCAAGATATTTAGCTGTCCTGTCCCTTAACGGCGGATTCCATCCGCCCCAGGACCCTTTACAAGCCTCCTTCCAATCTCATTGAGCGCGACAAAACGATAACGCAACGAATCCGTTGCGACAGGTTTATAGTCGAAATGCTTGGCCTCGGCCTTTCGGCGAAGTGTCTCTTCAACGGCTTGGCGGATGAAAGGGCTGGCGAAAGCCTGCTCTGTCGGTTCTAACAACAATAGTTTCCCTTTGGAGCATGCCTCGAAAAACACGCCTCCTGGATTGTAGAATCGTTCATGCGGTGAGCCTTCTTCAGGGAAGCCGTCATTGAGAAGAACGACTAACGGGAAGCCTTGCTCACGCAGTGTCCGTGCTATGAATTGTTCACCTTTGCTGACGGAAGCCGTATAGGTTATGGCTCCGTTTTGTGCTGCCGCCATCACCGATTTCAGCTTTTGTTGAACTTGCTCATCTGTGGCATTGCGCGACATCTCCACTAATTGTCGGTCGGGCCAGTCGAGCAGAAAATGATTGCCCATCGAGGTGAAAAGCATGTTGCATGCCTCTGTCCTTCGGCGCATTTTGAAAAGGTTGGGATTTTGTTTGCGCTGCCAAGATCGTTCGGCATTGGCGTACACATAATCTACCATCGCTTGGAGCTGTCCTTTGTGTGTAAGTACTCGTTAATATGGTGGCGCATCATACAAGTTTCCTTCAAAGCCTAGCTTTCGGGCTTCGGCCTTGCAACCCTGCATATAGCCTCGTACAACTTCTTTGATGCTACGCGACATGGTGCGTCGAACCTGCAGAACAATATGGTGATGGTCGGGCATGACTTTGTCCGCTAGGATTTTTATCTCAGGGCAAAGGTCAAGCATTCGTTGTTGCTGGTTGATGAGAACCCAGCCTATGGCCGTTTTCTCTACCTCGGCATGCGTGCCGTTGTGGGTGAGTTTGCCGAAAATGGGTTCGCGACCTTTGGCCACCATTGTCACATGTACGATACACGGCTTGCGCCATGCGCCTGGTTCCTGCCAAGTGGAGGTTTCGTTTGGGATAGGAATATTGGCGTTAGTAGTCATGCTCGTTTGTGGTTTTAGGGCGGGAATGGAGTTCCCGCGGAAGGGATGGAACCTTGGCGCAAAAATAGAACTTATTTTGACAAGAGAGTTTCAAGGATTTTCAAGAAAAGCGAAAAAAACTTCTTTTTCCAATTGTCCCGTTCCCCAAATCTTTGTATCTTTGATGGCTGAATTTCGGAACAAAATTCGTTCTGATTATCAGCAACTTTATCATTCGGCATTCATAATTCAGCATTCATAATTCAGCATTCCGCATTCCGCATTCTAATAATATGTTTCTAGTTTTCGATACCGAGACCACCGGTCTACCCAAAAACTAT
>DAIOUZ010000241.1:0-4012 GCA_036759285.1 Candidatus Limiplasma sp.
ACGGTGAGCCAATCGCCGATTTTACCGTTCTTGGGCAGGTCACCTTCAAGCTTGAACTTGTCCATGGCCACATCGTCGTTGGCATCGACCAGTTTCTTGTACTTGATCAGCGAACTCGCCTGTAAACCAAGGTCAAGATAATGCAGGAAAGCCTCTTTGGGATAGCCCACGTCGACAAAGGCCGCATTGAGACCTGGCAGAATCTTCTTCACTCTGCCCAAGTAAACGTCACCAACCGCAAACTGGTTGTTGGTCTTTTCTCTGTGAAGTTCGACAAGCGTGTTGTCTTCCAGAAGAGCGATGTCAACCTCCGAAGCGTGCGAATTGATGACCAAGTCGCGCGTCACTGTCTTTTCCTCATTTGCAATCTCTTGCTGTTGTTCTTCAGACATAGTGTTTTTACTTTGGGGTTAACGTTTTGGTTGATAAAACAATAACACAACAATGGTATGAGCCAATGCTGTGTTATTGTTTCGTTTAGGCTCAAGAAGAGCTTATTTCTTCTTGTGTCTGTCCTTTCTCAAGCGTTTTTTGCGCTTGTGGGTCGACATTTTGTGTCTCTTGTGTTTTTTACCGTTTGGCATAATATAAAGATTTTTGCTTGTTGATATTCTTACTTAACAGCATTCATGAAGGTCTTGGCAGGCTTAAAGGCCGGAATCTTGTGGGCCGGGATGGTGATGGCGACATTCTTGCCAATATTACGACCGGTCTTTTCAGCTCTCACCTTGATGATGAAGCTACCGAAGCCTCTCAAATACACATTTTCGCCCTTGGCCATGGCGTTCTTCACAACTTCCATGAAATTTTCAACAACATTCTGGACAGCGCCCTTTTCAATACCAGTCTTGCTTGCGATTTCAGCAACGATTTCTGCTTTTGTCATTTTTTCTCTTATTTAATGGTTAGTTATTATGTTTGTTGTAAATTTGCGGCAAAGGTACGAACATTTTCAATACAAAGAATTGTTTTGTGCAATTTTTTTATTCTAATAAGTTATAAATAAAGAATTTCGCATCAATTGAACGATGAATATTATACAAGACACCTTAATTAATTGGTACGAGGAAAACCACCGCGACTTACCTTGGCGCAACGACCCCTCACCCTATGAAGTGTGGATATCGGAGATCATCCTGCAACAGACCCGCGTCAACCAGGGGATGGACTATTACCTACGCTTTACCAAGAAATGGCCCACGGTGAACAACCTCGCCCAAGCTTCTGAAGAAGAGGTACTTAAGATGTGGCAAGGCCTCGGTTACTATTCCCGTGCCCGCAACTTGCATCACTGCGCAAAGCAAGTCGTTGAAGAATATGGAGGCCAATTCCCCGCTGATTTTGAGAAACTTAAACAGCTGAAAGGTATCGGTGACTATACCGCAGCAGCCATTGCCTCCATTGCCTATAACTTGCCTCATGCCGTGGTCGATGGCAACGTTTACCGAGTGCTTGCCCGACTCTACGATATCGACACACCTATTAATATTAATGAGGGCCAAAAACTCTTCGCCCAACTTGCCGATGAACTGCTCAACCGCGAACAACCAGGCCTTCACAACCAAGCCCTGATGGAATTTGGTGCCCTGCATTGCACCCCTAAAAACCCCAACTGCCTGCTGTGTCCGCTGCAAGCCCAATGCCTCGCCTTTGCGCATCAAACCGTCATGTTGCGTCCCGTGAAACTGGCAAAAACCAAAGTCACTACAAGATATTTCAACTACCTGATTCTCAAAATCAACGACAGTGTCTACCTCCACAAACGCATCGGCAACGACATTTGGAAAAACCTCTACGACTTCCCGTGTATCGAAAGTCAAAAACCCATGACCGTCGCAGAAGTCGTCACCTCTGAAACATTTCTACAACTCATTGAAAACAACACATTTACCATCATAAAAACATCTCCTGTATTTACCCACAAACTCACCCATAGAACCCTCCTCGCGCAGTTCATCGAAATAAAACTTGAACAAGAATTATTGCAGATTCAAACAAAAGATTTATTTTTGGCGCATGAAACGGAATTGGGCAGTTTTCCCATTCCACGCTTAATCGACTTATACTTAAACAATTAAAATCACTACACAATGGCAAGTTTGAATAAAGTCATCCTCATAGGCCGACTTGGGAAAACCCCTGAAATCACCACCTTCGAAAACGGTAACAAGAAAATCTCGGTCACCATGGCCACCTCAGAACGTTACCGCGACCGCGACAACAACTG
The DNA here is from genome assembly GCA_036759285.1 of Candidatus Limiplasma sp. Taxonomy (GTDB): domain Bacteria; phylum Bacteroidota; class Bacteroidia; order Bacteroidales; family F082; genus Limimorpha. The sequence continues at coordinate 2,228 of DAIOUZ010000241.1, forward strand.
GGTGGAGCAGACCGACTGGCACAACATCGTGGTGTGGGGCAACCTCGCCAACGACATCGCCGATGGACGCCGCAATTACGCTAAAGGTGACCTCATGTACGTCGAGGGCAAACTGAAGACCCGCCAATATACTGACCAACAAGGCATCGTCCGCTATGTCACGGAAGTGAATGCCGACAAAATGATGCAACTTGCACCGGCACGTCCCGTCTCACAGTCTTCGTATGGTCAACCTTACACAGCCGCACCAGAACCCACACCAGGTTATGTACCGCAAAATAATTTCGACATCCCCGACGAAGGCAACGACCTGCCATTTTAACGTAATGATGCGCCATGTCAGAATTTTTTTGTAATTTTGCAGCCTGAATTTTAAATCATACGATTTTGGAAACACCCGACCCTGACCCTCTCATAGGACTTCTCACCGTTGTTTCAAACAACTTTTTCACTGGATTTACCGTCAACGCCATCATAGGATTGGTCGTATTATGCCTGCTCCTCATCGCTTCAGCCTTGATTTCGAGCAGCGAGACGGCGTTTTTCTCCCTACAACCTGCTGACGTCGACGACTTGGAATCGCGCACCGACGCCAAAAGCCAATTGGTGCTCAGCCTTCGTGAGAAACCGAAGACTTTGTTGGCCACTATCTTGATTGGTAACAACTTCGTCAACGTCACCATCACCCTGCTGGCGACCTATATCATGGCGCAACTGTTTGATATGGCGAACCATCCTGTGGCGGCTTTCCTGCTGGAAGTGGTGATCGTCACCTCATTAATTCTGATTGTCGGTGAAATCACGCCGAAGATCTATGCCAGCAAACGACCCGTCAAAATGGCCCGATTCATGGCCCGCCCCTTGCGTTTTCTCAATGGTTTGTTCAAGCCTTTGAGCGAGCTGCTGGTCAACTCCACTTCGTTCATGGACAAACACTTGGAGAAGAAGAAAGGCGAGATTTCGATGGAAGACCTCTCCACCGCCGTGGAAATCGCCACCGAAGCATCCACCCCGCTTGAAGAGAAACAGATGCTGAAGGGCATCGCCTCGTTCAGCGAGAAAGAGGTGAGCAATGTGATGATTCCTCGCGTCGACATTATCGGTGTCGAAAAAGACATGGATTTCGCCACCATGCTCGCCATCGTCATCAAAAGCGGATTCTCGAGAATTCCAGTCTACGATGAGACCTTGGACAAGGTGGAAGGCATCCTTTATGTGAAAGACCTTCTCCCCTATCTTGATGCAGAATCCTACGAGTGGCAAAAGCTCATACGACCCGCATTCTACGTCCCCGAGAACCGTAAAATCAACGACTTATTCCAAGACTTCCGCGAGAAAAAGATCCATATTGCCATCGTAGTCGACGAATATGGCGGCACCTCAGGACTCATTACCATGGAAGACGTGATTGAGGAAATCGTAGGCGAGATTAATGACGAGTTCGACGAAGCTAGTGTCGAAGAACATTATAAGAAACTTGATGACAACACCTATCTCTTTAAGGCTCAGACCAGTATCGTCGACTTCTGCAAGGTGTTTGGCGTAGACGAAGGCTACTTCGAACCCATGCAAGGCGAAGCCGACACCCTCGCCGGACTTATCCTCGAAATTGAAGGCCGCATCCCTGAAATCGGGTTCAAGTTCAACTTCGAGAAGTTCCACATGGAGATTACTGATGCTGACACTAAACGCATTAAGGAGGTAAAGGTAGTGTTTGATGAAGAATGAACCGGCCCTTCGACAGGCTCAGGGACCTGCAAAAAGCGAAGGTCGTTGAGCCTGTCG
>DAIOUZ010000242.1:0-3944 GCA_036759285.1 Candidatus Limiplasma sp.
CCAAGAAGCGCGAGGACTAATCGTCGCGTAGATCTGATTCCCAAGGAAGCGCCACGAAGGTGGCGCTTCCTTTTTTTATGCCCGCAGGCTTCAGAAAGCATGTCATTCCAACGTAGGCCTTGTGGGGTGGCGGGAATCTATGCTTTCTGAAGCCGTCCAATAAGCTTTTGCTATTACTAGCCGCCTCCCATAGATTCCCTCTCTCGCACAAGCCTCTGCAGGAATGACATGGGAGGCTAACTTTTAGATGTTTTTTCGTTTTTTTTCTTTGAAAACAAAAAAAATACTATTTTTGTAAGTTCTAAGTAATGTGTACTGACTATACCCCATCGGAAAAACAAGACATAAATCATTATAAAACAAGTAAATATAATCCAATTATCAATTAATTAATCACTAAATCCAAATCATTATGAAAAGTAAAAGACTACTTTCATTGATGCTGCTCTGCTTCGCCATATTTGGCGTGGCAAGAGCTGACGAAGTGACCATTGGAAGCTTGGAGGGTGCTGCAAACAACTCCTACCTCCCAATGAACTCACTCTACGACTATTCCTACACACAGCAGATTTACACTGCTGACGAGATTGGAATGGCAGGAACCATCAACTCCATCACCATGTGGTTGTATGGTAATGCGAACCTCTACGAGATGCCTTTCGACATCTACATGTTGGAAGTGGACAAAGACGCCTTTGATGGCAACACCGATTGGGTGTCTGTGACTGCATCCGACATCGTGTATTCGGGCACAGTGACCGTCCACAACACGACAGCTGAAGCTTACACCTTCGAACTTGACACTCCGTTCACCTACAGCGGCCAAGGCAACCTGCTGATTGCCTTCGACAACAACACGGGCCAATGGAAGAGCGGCTTGAACGGTAAGGTGTTCGGTGCAAACGGAGACGCTGTCAGGGCCATCTATGCTCGTCGTGACGGCTCGAATTATGACCCCACCAACATGTCAGGTGTTTCAGCTACCAGCACCACTTATCAGAGAGATGTCCTTTTAATCGACATCACTCCTGGCGGCGGCCCAGTCTGCGACAAGCCCGAAACCCTTGAGGTCTCCAATTTGACCGCTTACGAGGCCGAATTGACCTGGACAGGCGGCAGCGGTACCTACAATGTGGAATACAAACTTGCTTCCGACGAGGAGTGGGTAGTCCTTGGAGAAAACGTAACCTACACTACCTACAATTTCACCACACTCGATCCTGCCACAACCTACAATTTCCATGTACAGAGTGTGTGCGATGGTGGCGTCAGCGGCTGGAAGACCATAAGCTTCACCACCGAGTGCGCAGCCATCACTTCCTTCCCGTGGACGGAGAACTTCGACAGCTACACGGCTGCCTCTGGTTTCCTGCCCATCTGCTGGAGCCGTATCAACACGGGTACTTCTTATGCCACTTATCCGTATATTAATGGCTATAATGCTCATTCCACTTCCAACTGCCTGTATTTCTATTCTTATGGCAGTAGCAGTAACACTGCCATAAGCGACCAATATGCCATCCTGCCTGTGATGGAGAATCTGGCAGGCAAGCAGATTAATCTTTATGCAAAAGGCTACAACGCTCAAAGCACCTTCACGATCGGTACGATAACCGACCCGACCGATGCGACTACCTTCACGGCGTTTGCCACCCAAGAGTTGACCACTACCTATCAGGAATTCATCTATTTTGTTCCTGCCAGCACAACGGACAACTATTTAGCCATTATGATGGAAAGACCCAATGCTACCAGTAGCGTTACTAGGGGCGTCTATATTGACGACATCACCATCAACTTCCCACCAGCGTGCCCGAAGCCCACAGCATTAACTGTTGGTGAAGTGACCGCTCATACGGCCCAACTGAGCTGGACTTCCGATGCCGACGCTTGGCAGGTTATGGTGAACAACGATACGATTAACGCCTTCGACGTGACCACAAATCCTTACGTCTTGGAAGACCTCACAGATGAAATGTCGTACACCGTCACGGTGCGCGCCAACTGCGACGTTGATGGCTACAGCGAATGGAGCAACAATGTGTCCTTCACCACACCCATCGCCTGCCCCGCCCCGACGGGACTTGCCGCTACCGACATCACTGGCCACACTGCCAAACTGAACTGGACGGGCAACAGCGACAGCTACATCGTGCATTACAGGAACAAAGTCACAGCTGAGGAAGGTCTCTTCCAGGGCTTCAACACATCAGCAGTCCCCACGGGATGGGCAACCTACACTGGCCTGCTGGGTGGTGTTTTGGCCGACACTATTGACCTTGCCCCCAGCACCTCTTACTGGCTATTCGGCAGTGCCTATAACGGCGTGTTTGACGCACATACCCGCATCAACATCTATAGCACTGGTGTCAGAAACTGGTTGGTCTCCCCAAGCGTTGAGGTGGCTGCAAACTATGTTTTTGACTTCGACCTTGCTCTGACCAAGTACAGCGGAACCCTGCAACCTGTCGTCGACACCCTTCAACAGGATGACAAGTTTGTCGTATTGATTTCCACCGACAACATGGAACATTGGACCATCCTGCGTCAGTGGGACAATGCCGGCTCCGAGTATGTGTATAACAACATCGCCTGCTCCGCTACCGGCGAGCATGTGAGCTTCGACTTGAGTGCATACGTTGGCCAAAATGTGCGCATCGCTTTCTATGGTGAATCAACTGTGGCTGGAGGCGACAACAACCTGCACATCGACAATGTGGTTGTCGGCATCCCGATTCCCGCCAGCGAATGGATGACTGCTACTTCAGACACCACCACCTACACCCTCACTGGTCTCATCCCAACAACAGAGTATGAGGTGTATGTTGAGAGCGTTTGCGAAGGCGAAACAAGCCATGTAACGAACCACATCACCATCACCACCGATGTGGCTTGCCCGGCTCCTACGGCCATTACCGTTGCCAACATCACCCCCACCTCCGCCGACTTGAGCTGGACAACCAGTGCCGATGCTTGGGAAATTGAGGTAGCCGATGACCAAACCCCACCGGTCATAACCACCTGGACAGCCAACACGAATCCGTTTACTGTGAATGGTTTGTTCCCTGAAACCGCGTACACCGTGCGCGTGCGTGCCAACTGCGGCGACGAGGGCTACAGCGAATGGAGCACTCCTGCTACCTTCACCACCCTCGTAGCTTGCCCTGTGCCTTTCGATGTGGAAGTGAGCGACATCACCTACAACAGTGCCAAGGTAGCTTGGACTGGCTATAGCGAAAGCTACATCTTGAACTGGGCATACGGAGAAATCCACACCCTGCTCAATGAGAACTTTGAAGACCAGACCATCCCTGCCGACTGGACCAACACTGCCACTGCCGATACGCTTATTTGGACGGTAGTGACCGACACCATCCACAACAGCTATTACATGATAAGCGGCAATGCAGGTGTGGCCAGTTCAACATCTGAAGTTTCTTTCGTGATGACTTATCCCGTTGATGGCATCATCGAATTTGATGCCCAGTGCATGGGTGAAGGCACCTCTTGGGACGTTTGCCGTTTCTTGATTGATGATGAAATTAAGCTTGCAAAAGGCGCAAACGGTAGTCAATGGGATCATTACTCCTTTGCTGTCACCGCTGGCGAACACACCTTCACATGGAGATATTCGAAAGACAGTTCCGTGAATCCCACGGGTGACCACTTCGCAGTCGACAATATTAAGATGTATTATGAGAACTTGATTTCGCAAGATCCTATCACCACTGAAAACTCACCTTATACCTTCACTGGCCTCACCCCCGAAACCAACTATTATGTGACAGTGACAGGTGTTTGCGGTGACGAACAAACCGAAGCAAGCGAAATGGTGGAGTTCACCACGCCTGAGCAGACGACTGTCACGCAGGTTGCTACCTTGGCAGCGGGCACGAACTGGTTCTCGACGTACCTTGAGATCACGTTGGACGACCTGAAGGCCG
>DAIOUZ010000243.1:0-1650 GCA_036759285.1 Candidatus Limiplasma sp.
GGTCATCCTGCTCGACTCCATCACCCGTCTGGCCCGCGCCTACAACACCGTTTCGCCCGCATCGGGTAAGGTGCTCACCGGTGGTGTGGAAGCCAATGCCCTGCAGAAGCCCAAACGTTTCTTCGGCGCAGCCCGTAAGATCGAGAATGGCGGTTCGCTGACCATTTTGGCCACCGCCCTCATCGACACGGGTTCCAAGATGGACGAAGTCATCTTCGAGGAGTTCAAGGGCACCGGTAACATGGAACTGCAACTCGACCGCCGTCTGTCGAACAAGCGCATCTTCCCGTCCATCGACATCGTGGCTTCGGGCACGCGCCGCGACGACCTCTTGGTCGACGAACGCACCTTGGCACGTGTTTGGGCCTTACGCAACCACTTCTCCGATATGACTCCAGTCGAGGCAATGGAGTTCCTCAAGGACCGCGTGGCCAAGACCATCAACAACGAAGAGTTCCTAATGAGTTTGGACAAATAATCCACTAATACGAATAAATGGTGCACGGTTTTTGTTGCACCATTTTTCGTTTTAAACAATCCTATGAAAAAAGGCCTCGTCATCTTCTCTTTCCTTCTGTTTGTCTTGCAAATGCAAGCACAAGATATAATACAACTATTGAGCGGCATCAAAGCCGCTAACAGCGAAATAACGTCTATTGAGTCCGAAGTCACAAAAACGCTTCTCAAATCCAATAAGACCATCACCCAAGAAGGAAAACTGTATTATGTGTCGCCCAATGAATTTTCTGCCCAATTCACCACGGGAGAATACATGATTGTCAACGAGAAGAAAACCAAAATAGACATCGGCATCTTCCATGGGACATACAAGCTCAGAGAGGGAAGTAAGATAGAATCGTTGAGCAACATTTTCCTATATGCGTTTCAAGGCCGCATTCAGGATTTGATGGATGAAAACAACTTCGACATGACCACAGAATCCGAAGATGGCTACTATATTATCACTGGAACAAACAAGAAAAAGAAGATATTAGGCATTGGATACAAGAAAGCCGTTTTTAAATTCCAAGCCGAAAGTCTTCATGTTGAGGAAATCGATTTATACGATTACAAAGGAAATGTCGACACTTTTCGTATGTCGGACATCAAATACAATGTGCCTATCGACAGAAAGATTTTCCAGTTTTGAAAAGGCTATGCATACAAAGCCTTCAAGTCATCGGTCGTCAGACCGTTGAAGTCACCCGAACTCATGAAAGCGCCAATGACATTGTGTCGTTGGCCTTTTTGTAACAAGTCCACCAACTCCGCCTTGTTGTGCACCACTTTCAAATCCTTACGGCCAAAGCCCTCGACGATACGCGAATCGGGCATTAACTCCAGTTTCTTGATGGCCACGGCATGTGGGTCGTAGAACACAATAGCCGTATCAGCTAGCTTCAAAGCATCGCGGTAATGGTCAATGAAGACCTCACTAAGGCTGCTGTAAGTATGCAGTTCGAAGACGGCTATCAGATGTTTCTCAGGGAACTGCTCACGCAAGGCCTTTACACTGGCGTTCACTTTGGAAGGCGCATGGGCAAAATCACGGAAGACGAAGTTGTCGCCGTTGTCAAACAGGAGTTCCAAACGCCTTGCCGCGCCTTTGAATGATGCGATGGCTTCGTAAAACTGCGCGTCCGTCACGCC
>DAIOUZ010000243.1:1660-3902 GCA_036759285.1 Candidatus Limiplasma sp.
TATTTTATGCCTAACGATCAGCTTTCGTCTGTCCCTACGCCTTGTTGAACGTATCCTTGCTCTGCTTGCAGCGGGGGCACTTCCAGTCGGCGGGCAGCGCCTTTGAACGAGGCGATGGCGGCGTAGAACTGCTCGTCAGTCACGCCCAATTGCTTGCAAACCAACCGCGCCGCGTTGATGTTCTTCATGTTGTGGCTGCCGAACACCCCCACTTCCCTCCTGCTGCCGTCAGGCAAGATCAAAGTCGTCTTCACACCTTCACTCTCAAAGGGATGTACCCCATAGCCAAAGGTCTTGCACTCTGCCCCCTGGGCGATCTTCTCCGCCTCTACGTCGGTGCCGTCGTAGATCAGGCAGCCGCCCGGCTCGATGGTGCGGACGAAGATGCGGAACTGCTCCAGGTAGTTGTCGAAGGTCGGGAACACGTTGACATGGTCCCAACCGATACCACTTATGACAGCAATATGGGGATGGTAATGATGGAATTTCGGCACACGATCGATGGGCGAAGTGAGGTATTCATCGCCCTCCATCACCATGTATTTGGCCGATTCGCTGAGGCGCACCATCACATCAAAGCCCTCCAACTGCGCCCCAACCATGAAATCAGTCTCTATGCCAACATGTTTTAGCACATGCAGGATCATGGAAGTAATGGTCGTCTTGCCATGGCTGCCGCCGATGACGATACGGGTCTTGTCCTTGCCCTGTTCATAAAGGTATTCGGGATAGGAATACACTTTCAGGCCCAGTTCTTGGGCGCGCACCAGCTCGGGGTTGTCGATGCGGGCGTGCATGCCGAGGATGACGGCGTCGTAGGTCTTGTCGAGCTTCTCGGGATACCAACCCCATTGTGGAGGCAGGATGCCCTCTTTGGCGAGGCGCGACTTGGAAGGCTCGAAGATCTCGTCATCAGAACCCGTGACTTCATAACCCTTGCGGTGCAAGGCGATGGCGAGGTTGTGCATGGCACTACCGCCTATGGCAATAAAATGGACTTTTTTCATGATTTGATATTTTCTGCAAAGATAATAAACTTAATTATACAAAGAGTGTTTTTTGACTCAAGACGCGGGACTTCGGGACACGAGACAAGCCCTTTTCTCGCAGTCTCGCGTCTTAAAGTCTCGCGTCATAAAACAAAGAAGGGTAAGCTACTCATATCGCACCGCTACAACCTCCTACCCTTGCTACATTCCTGTCCTGGGGGATTTCAGAGGGAGCTGGTCGTATAAGACTTACCCGATGCAAAAGTACGGACTTTTCTTGGATTGGCAAGCGAAAATCCGAAAATATTTATTCGTGACCGTAGCTCGACCCATCAAAACAATGGGTGCAGAGGTCGCACTTGGGCAAACCTATGGCCTTCACCACACTTTCCAAGGTGTTGAATTTCAACGAGTCCACTCCGACATGCTTACGAAGCATCTCGATCAGGTTGGCGTATTCGGGTGTTGTCGGGTCGCAATATTTCTCGATGTTGGCGTTCTGGTCGCCCTCTAGTTCTTCCACACAGCGGCGCGTGATGAGCTCCATGATGTTCTTGGAAGCCGAAAAATTGAGGAACGGACATCCGTACATCAATGGCGGACAGCTGATGCGCACATGCACCTCCTTGGCGCCATAGTCGTAAAGCATCTTCACATTGTCGCGCAACTGGGTGCCGCGCACGATACTGTCGTCGCAGAAAGCCACTTTCTTGCCTTCGAGTAGAGCTCGGTTGGGAATGAGTTTCATCTTGGCCACATGCTCGCGCTGGCTCTGGTTGACAGGCATGAAGCTACGCGACCAGGTGGGCGTGTACTTCACCACTCCGCGCAGATACGGAATCTTGCGCACATTGGAATAACCTAAGGCCATACCAATGCCCGAGTCGGGAATGGCGGAGACATAGTCGAGGTCGAGGTAGTCCTGCTTGCCCATCTCGCGGCCTTCGTTATAGCGCGCCTCCTCAACATTGACGCCTTCATAGTCGGTGGCGGGGAAGCCGTAGTAGATCCACAGGAAAGAGCACACCTGCTTCTTGGGGTTGGGGGCCAACATCTGCTGCACACCGTCATGTGTCACTTTGACAATCTCACCAGCACCCACGTTATAACAGGTGGTATAGTCGAGGTTGATGTAGCTGTGGCTTTCGGAGGCCAGCACGTAGCCATCCTCGCTCTTGCCCACTACGATGGGCGTGCGGCCGTAATAATCGCGGGCCGCAATGATACCGTCCTCGGTGAGGATGAGCATGGAG
>DAIOUZ010000244.1:0-3884 GCA_036759285.1 Candidatus Limiplasma sp.
CGGTGGTGGCGAAGTAACCGGCATGAGGACCGCCGAATCCCATCGGCAGACCGAAGCGCTGGTTGGAACCGAGTACTACGTCAGCACCCCATTCGCCAGGAGGCGTGATGAGGGTGAGGCTGAGCAGGTCAGCGGCGACGGCCACTTGCATGCCTTTTTCTTTCCATGCGGCGACTTTGGCGCGGTTGTCAACAATCTCACCGAATTGGTTGGGGCACTGGAGCAAGATGCCGAAGTATTCTTCACTGCAATCGAACTTGTTGACATCGTCCACCACGACCTCGATGCCTTGGAAGTGGGCGCGGGTTTTGATGACTTCGATGCTCTGCGGGAACACGTCGTTGGCGACGAAGAACTTCTTCACACCGGCCTTCACTTGGGCGCGGCTGCGGGCGTGCCAGAACATCAGCATGGCTTCAGCAGCGGCGGTGCCTTCGTCAAGCAATGAAGCGTTGGCCAACGGCATGGCAGTGAGGTCGCTGATGACGGTCTGGTAGTTCACGAGGGCTTCGAGACGGCCTTGTGAAATCTCAGCCTGATAAGGAGTATAAGAGGTGTACCAGCCTGGGTTCTCAAGAATGTTGCGCATGATGACGCCAGGGGTGATGGTGTTGTAGTAGCCCAAGCCGATGTAGCTGCGGAACTGTTTGTTCTTGGCGCCCAAGGCTTTGAGGTGGCTGATGACTTCGTATTCGCTCATGCCCTCGCCGATGTTGAGGTCTTTCGGCAGACGGATTTCGGGAGCGATGATTTCGTCGACAAGTTGTTCTTGCGATTTCACGCCGATGACCTTGAGCATCTTTTCAGCATCCGATGCGGTGGGGCCGTTGTGGCGTTTGATGAAGTTGTTTCTAATCATTTCGTGTAGGTTTTAATTATGATTTGTTTACTCGTATTCTTCAATTTTTTGTTCCAATGCGCTGATGGAATGTATGGATTTGAGTTCATCGTCAGGGATGCTGAGCAATTTGTCTTTCCAAATATTGAAAGCCCTGCCGTTTTCAAGAATAGTGAGATATAAGTAATAGAACTCTCTGCTCTTGAGATTCAAACTTTTATACTTTCTATAAAGATTGCCATAGGCGCGCATGTTGCTCTCTTTACGGTGAATCAAATTCCAAAACTCCACTTTGAATTGTTCTTTTGTCAATACCTCTTCGGTGGAGGTCACTGTTTCCGTTGGCTGAGAATTTGTTTCTGTCACGGTTGGAACGACCTCGTTTTCCTTGACTGTAGTTTCCACGGGTTGTTCAATAGGCGATTCCTCAACTTGAGCATTTTCTTCATTGACAGTCTCTGTTACCTCTTCGTTGACAATCTCATCCAATGTGATTTCTTCCGTTTCAGGCACTTCTTCTACAATATCTTCTGTAACTAATGTGTCAATAATCGTAGGAGTATCAGTAACTTGGTCTTGGGCTAAGGTGTCGACGATATAGGCACTGGGTGTTGTGTTGGGCTGTCGCTGATGTGCTTGTTTGGACTTGCCTGGGAAGTCGAAAACGTAGAAAGCCAAAACGGCCAACACACCAACGATAGCTAAGGCTGCCAAAATGTACAACCACAAATTTTCGGTTAACTTATGGGAAAATGAGATTTTTTCGTATTGGGCAACGATTTTACCGTCATAGAATTTATCCGATTCATAGGGCTCGAGCTTGAATCCAGTTAGCTTATATCCTTTAGGGGGATGGATAAAGGAATAAATGTCGTGTCCGTCTTGATAATGGGTGTAAGGACAACTGTGGCTTTTTCTCCCTAGCCCCGCGTCGACATAATAAATATGATTGTTTTCGGTGTTTTTTGACATGACAAAAGCAATTGAGAAAGTTGTTTTAGATTACAAATTGATTTTGTTTTTCAGCGCATCAACAGATTCAATGGATTGCAACTGGCTTTCAGGGATTTGCTTTAAGTTTTCGTACCATGCCTTGAAGGTGACATAGTCCTTCAAGATAGTAAATCGTAGATAATCAAACTCTTTCCCTTTTACATTGGCTTTGTATTTGTTGTACAAATCAGTGTAGGCATCCATAGAAGGGTTGCGATGATGTACCAAATCCCAGAATTCCTCTTTGAACTGCACGTTGGGGTCAACTACAGCGGGTGTAACAGGCTCTTGAGGCTGTTCCACCTGTTCTTGTGGTTGGGCGACAGGTTCTTGCTGCTGTTGCTGGACGTTTTCGGTTTTGTCCTTTTTATTCTTCTGGGATTCTTTTTTGTTCTTTTTCTCTTGTTTTTCCTTTTTCTCTAGTCTTTCTTTCTCTTGTTTTTCTTTTTTCGCTAGTCTTTCCTTCTCTTTTTTCTCCTTTCTCTCTAGTCTTTCTTTCTCCCTTTTCTCCTTCTTTGATTTTTTGTTCCTCTTGGTGGTTTTGCTCAAGGAGTTGTCGGTCCTTTCCAGTTCTTTGGTGGGTTTGGTCGTAACTTCCGTCTTGGGCTCTTTGGAGGTGTTGTTTTGCGATTTGGGCTCTTTGAAGATGCCGGAGGCTAGCAAAACGATCAAACCGATGATGGCAACAATGATGACGGTCAACATCACCTTCCATAGATTGGATTGTAACCTATTCTTTAAAGGTTCCTTGGAATATTGGGCATAGAGTTTTCCGTCATAGATTTGGTTCTTGGCATCAGGGTCGAAGATGAAGCCAGTGAAAACATAACCTTTTGGTGGAATGATATAGTCTTTAATGTCATGCCCGTCTTCATAATTTGAATAGGGACAGCCGTCCATTTTCTTTCCTGGACCGGCATCGATGCTGTATTTTTTTTCTTCAAAATCTGCCATTACTGGTTTCCTTTAGTGTGGGTGTTATCTAAGAACTCTGTCGAGTGTAATGTAGTCGGGATAAGCGAGTTGTGAATTGTTAATGGTGACATATGGTTTCACTTTTAGGCCCAAATTGACAGGGTCGCTGTTGGCTCCTGCCAATTTGAAGGCCAGGTTGACGATGGCGTCTGCCGATTCGCCGCTGAAGAGCTGGAAGAGGTCGGTGGTGATGGGGATGCTGACCACGTTGCTTGAGTTGGCTGGCACGTTGATGGACTGGTTTAGCGTAGTGCTGGCCACTTGTTTCCCGTTAAGACTCACAATGTAGTCCATCTTGGCCATGCTGGCAGCAATGGAATTTGGGTTTTCAACATTTAGATTGATATTGAAAGTCACGGGAAGTTTCCTGCTCATAACGGCATTGGTAAGTGAAAGCAGTTGTGAGACGTTGAGGTTCTCCTTGGTCATGCCTTTGCTCAAATCAATGCCAAGCATCTGAATGTTGCTGATGTTTTTAAAATCGAACTTGCAGTTGGCAAAATTGGCCATCTGGGCTACTTGAGTGAGTAAGTTGCAGGATGAAAGTCCCAATGCAACCATGAGGATGATGAGTGTTTTTTTGAATTTTGACATGACTCTATTCGTTGATTTATAATTAAATATAACAAAAACAAAAAATTGTAACGGATTGTTTTTTCCGCTCGTCTACAATTTTGCAATATTACGAAAAAAGTCGGACATACAGCCCGACTTTTAGAAAATTATTTTTGGAGTTTTTTTATTCCTCTCCACGGCGCGAGGCGCGTTTGCGCTCCAGCTCGTCGAGGATGATTTTGCGCAAACGCAAACTCTTCGGCGTGACTTCCAGATACTCATCATCGCGGATGTACTCCATATATTCCTCCAACGAGAAACGTACGGGCGGGATGAGACGGATGGCCTCATCTGAACCCGAGGCGCGCACATTGGTGAGGTGCTTGGTCTTGCATACGTTGATGACAATGTCGTTGCTGCGGGTGTTCTCGCCGATGACCTCGCCGGCATAGACATCCTCGTTCGGGTTGACGAAGAAGGTACCACGGTCCTGCAACTTCCAGATAGCGTAGGGGATGGCTTG
>DAIOUZ010000245.1:0-3827 GCA_036759285.1 Candidatus Limiplasma sp.
ATGAACAGGCGGTCGCCAAACTCCGTCATGAGCGTTTTCACGATGTCGGCGGTGCCGTCGGGGCTGTTGTCGTCGATAATCAAAATATCGAACGCCATCGGCAGGTTAAAGACATAGCGGATAATCTTCTCGATGTTCTCTTTCTCCTTGTAAGTCGGGATGATGACCAAATTCTCTGACATACCAAATTCGTTTTCCAATCAACGTGCAAAGATAAGGGAAAATTGCATATTGGTGCAAAAGAGCACAAAAAAAGCCCACCCGAAGGCAGGCTTTTCTTTAGCAATTGCTGTACTATTATTGGATGGAAATGCTCTGAATCTCAATAGTACCTGCCTTAACATCGGTGGAAAGGTATTTCACAGCCACCGTTACGGTCTGACCCAAATAAAAAGTCAAAGGCAACTCAACAGTCTTGAAGTCATTCCAATTATTGCTTTCCGTCAGATTCGACGGAACTTGAGTCCATGTCGCAGTTTCAGGAGCGTTACCGTATGAATAATCACTCGAAACCCAAACAGTAACCGACTGATTAATATTCTCAAAATAACGGCCAATATACACCATTTTCAGCATTACGTCACTCACACCCGTAAGAGCCACAGGCGATGAAATGAGCCAATCTTCATTAGCGTAGTTGGTAGAATTCTCATAACCCGTCATTTTAGCCGTACTGTAATCAATCATCCAAGACTGAGAGCCAAACACATCGTATGTCATATATGTGCCAAAACTCGTTGCAAACGACTGGAAATAAGGCAGGCTTTGCACTTCGCCACCAGTTCCCGGACCAGGAGGGGTAACGCCGCCTTCCAAAACAAAGTCAGCCTCTGTGCCGTTGCTGTCGCGTAGACCAGCCTGGTTGAAATACTTGCGAAGTTTGCCATTCACAGCAAGATGTTTGCCGAGGTTGCCAGGATTGTCCACCAAGTTAACTTGTGTACGGAGCGGTTTGCCTGCAGGCAAGTTGACAATGATGCATTGGCTGATCTCATGGCAAGTGGCATCATCGGCAATGACCACGTTAGTGACCAAGTCGAAAGGACCACTCCAATTGATGTCAGAATTGCCCGAAACCGAAGTCAAGCCCGACTTCACGGCACCCACAATATAACCATGTACCCAAGCAATGGGTTCCTCGCTCTGCAAGCCAATACCAGCGGCCACATTATAGGGATCTTCAAAGGTACCACTGCCTTCACCTTCTCCAGGTGTGGGCGGGGTCGGAGGCACTTCGCCGCTGCCCTCTTCGATGCAGATGCGCTGGATTTCCATCGTGCCGGCCTTGCTATCGGTGGAGGTGTATTTCACTGCGAAAGTGACCGTTTTGTCAACATAATCTGTCAGCGCAATCTCTGCCGTGAGGAAGTCATTCCAGTTGCTGCCCTCTCTTAAGTTAGCAGGCACTTGTTCCCAAGAAGCGTCCATCGGGTCGCTGCCCCATGTATAATCCGTGGAAACCCAAATGGTGACTTCATCATTGATACTGCTGAAGTAACGTCCGATATAGACCATAGTCATCTTAGCGTCGTTCACACCCGTGATAGCTACCGGTGAGGAGATGAGCCAGTCTTCGTTGGCATTATAACCGCCACTAACATAACCCGTCATCTTGGCTGTTTGGTAATCTATTTCCCAAGATTGAGGCCCCAATATATCATAGGTCATGTAAGTGCCAAATTCAGTGGCAAAACTCTGGCAATAAGGTATGGTCTGCACTTCGCCACCCGTTCCCGGACCGGGAGGAGGAGGCGTTGGGCCACCCTCTTGGATACAGATGCTCTGTACCTCAATGGTGCCAGCCTTGTTATTATTGGAAAGATATTTCACGGCCACACAAATCTTCTTACCAACAAATTCCGAAAGGTCGAGTGTGGTGGTAGCGAAGTCATTCCAGTTGCTGCCCTCAATCCACATAGCGGGAATTTGTTCCCAGTCAGCCGAATTCGGATCGCCAGAGGTGTAGTCAGAGGAGACCCAAACCGTGATGTCTTCATTCACATTGTTGAAATAGCGTGCGATATAGGACATCGTCATACTAGCACTCGAAACATTCTCCAAAGAGACCTTAGCAGAAATCAGCCAGTCTTCATTTTCATAGTTCGTGCTGTTGGCATAACCCGTCATCTTAGCGGTGTTATAGTCGATTTCCCAAGATTGAGCACCCTTTACATCATAGGTAGTGTAGGATCCAAACGAAGAGCTAAAAAACTCACAATACGGCAATTCATTGGCACCGCCTGGTACATAGCCGTCAAATTCAAGTTCGCGCGCCGAGCGGATAATGAGTTGCCATGTGGTGTTGTAAACCGATGCAATGGCGACCAAATTACCTGTGCCTTGTGGCAGCGAGTCGTTGGCGAAGTTGGCATAGTTACTCGTGCGTACGATGACATTGCTAGAAGGATTCATAGGATCTATCAAGGTACGATTGCCGTAGGTGGTCGGGTCGGCGAAGGTGTTCTGTTCCGTAAACCTCACATTCTCCAAGCGCACCAAACCAGCAAGGTATTTGCCTTGGTTGATTTCGGCAATGGTGGCCTTGGCGGGCGTGATGGGTTTGTTGTTGGCCAAGATGACGATGTGTCCGTCGGCCTCGAAGTTGCTCAATTGAGGCAGGTTGTTGTACATGGCGTAGGTGACATCCTTCAGGTAGATGCGGACGGAGTCGCCGATGCGCACGCCACTGACGGCGTTGAGGTACAACTCGATGGCGGCACCCGTGGCGCGATCTTGCATGAAGGCAGCCTTATAGAGGTTGCCCGACACCTCGTCGGCGGTGATGATGCCATACACCGAAGCGTCTTCATTGAAAACAGTGCCCGGTTCCAAGGCAAGAATCTCACTGATGGTGTAAACCCTTCCTATCGGCAGGTCTTGGATAGGCGGTTGCGGATACTCTTTCTTGCAGGCGGTGAACAATGTGCCCACCAAGGCAAGAAGCAGAAATGCGTTGAATACTCTGTTTTTCATTTTATTGTGTGTTTTATTGTTTATTTTCTAACTGTCAAACTGATGAAATAATTGAGACCGTACATATAGGAATACTTGTCGGGGAACATGTCGGGGTTGTTGGCATTGAAGCGGAGTTGCTCGTAACCATAAAGGATGGTGTTTTTGTTGTTGAGCAAATTGTTGACGCTCAAGTTGAAGAGGAAATAATACCCTTTGTAACGCTTCGAGAAACCGCCGTAGAAGTCGAGGGTGAAGGCGGGCTTCAGCGGGGCTTCGTCCAGGACAAGAGGAATGCGGATGTCGCCTTGGGCGTAGTGCAGCATGCCCTCCTTGGTGTGGTTGTAAGGGTTCACATCGAAGTACATATTGGCCATATAGTTTCCGTTGAGGCTCACCCACCAGTATTTCGGCGAGTTGTACTTGATGCCCAATGAAGCCACGGTTTCAGGCCCAGCGGAAACATGGTAGTCCTTCAGGTAAGCCACACTGTTTTGGATGTAAGCCGTGGTGTTGTTGTCGTCATAGACCGAGAAAATCGGGTTGTTGTCATACGCATGGATGCCGTTGGCAGCTGCGGCCTGCAAGGTGATGGTCGGGGTGACGTTCCACTCCGCACCCATTTCCACGCCAATGCTCTTTTGGTTGATGTCGGTCATGATGAAGTTGATGAATTCGCTGGTGTAAGAGTTGGCGCTGGTGGTGGTGTTCTGGAACACGTTTTCGCAATAGAAACTGCGGTTCCAGATGAGGTTTCTGTAAGCGTAGTGATAACCCGTCAAACGGAATTTGAACTCGGGTGAGCGATAGAGGTAACTCACGTCGGCGGCAAAGATGCGTTCACTCTTAAGGTCACTTCCCACAACCGTTTGGCG
>DAIOUZ010000246.1:0-3794 GCA_036759285.1 Candidatus Limiplasma sp.
GAAACAACCTCTCCGACAGCCATAACTATACCCTTTTGTCAATCATGAAAAGTGGCGTGGAATTGTTCCATGCCACTTTTTTTGTTCCGTACACATCATTATTAACTCAAATTCTTCATAACGCCGGAACGCGGCCTGAAGTTGGGTCGCGTTCCATTTTCCAAACAACAATCTTATGAATGCAATTAGTATCCTTACGGCAATCCTAACCCTGATGGCGGGCATCGGCGTTTTCCTGATGGCTTGTCACCTGATGAGCTCGCATCTTGAAAGTGCGGGCAGCAAGCGGTTGAAGCAGCTCTTTGCCCGTGTGGGCGGGAGCAAATGGACCGGCGTGGGCATTGGTGCCCTCGGCACAGCAGCCATCCAAAGTTCGGGAGCCGTGACGGTTATGGTCATCGGCTTCGTGAATGTCGGCATCATGTCGTTGACACAGGCCGCTACGGTCATCTATGGTGCCAACATCGGCACTACCGTGACGGCGCAGTTGGTGGCCTTGGGCATGCTCGGCGGCAATGGCATTTCGACCACCATCATTTTCTCCGCCCTCGCCGGTGTGGGAGCCTTCATCCTGATGTTCGCCAAACGTGAGTCGTGGAAACACACAGGCGGCATCTTGACAGGCTTCGGCATTTTGTTCGTGGGACTTGGGATAATGTCAAATGCCATGGACGATTTCGCCGCACTCGATTCGGTGAAACAATTCCTCGCCAGCATCAAAAACCCACTGCTGATTGTGTTCTTGGGGGCCTTGCTCACTGCCGTCATCCAAAGTTCTTCAGTACTCACTTCCATCGCTATCACGATGGTTGTGTCAGGGCTGCTCTCGCTCAACCAAGGCATCTACCTCACCATGGGTTCCAACATCGGATCGTGCGTGGTGGCCATCATGGCAGGCATGACCAGTGGACGAAATGCCAAACGAACGGCACTCATCCATCTGTTTTTCAACGTGATGGGTGTGGTGTTTTTCCTGCTTATCGCTGTGCTGCTACATCTTTTCACCCAAGGGAATTGGAGCTTCGGGAAAGTGTTTGAAGTCCTGTTTCCACACACGCCGCAGGTGCAGTTGGCCATGTTCCACACGGTTTTCAACGTATGCACCACATTGGTGGCCCTGCCACTCACCGAAGCGTTGGTTCGCTTGGTATGCCGCATCATTCCAGAACATGTTTACAACCACAGGGACGACAAGTTCCACCTGCATTTCCTTGACGATTCGATGTTGGCGACCCCCGCTTTGGCTGTGAGACAACTGAAAGCGGAGATTGAAAACATGGCAGCTTTGGCAATAGAAAACTTCAAGCGGTCGGTCAATATTGTTACCACTATGGATTTCAGCGAAGCCGAAAAGTTTGCCAAGACCGAGCAAGAGCTCAATTTCCTCAATAGTGAGTTGTTGCGCTATATGGTGCTCTTGTCGGACAAGCCGCTCGGCAAGTATGACAACCAATTTTTGAGCGCAAGCATCCGTAGTGTGAGCGATTTGGAACGCATTGGCGACTATGCCGAGAACATCGTGGAATATGCAGAGAGCCTAAAAGCGCAAAATGCTTCTTTTTCGGCACAGGCGGTGAAAGAAATAAGGCAGATGGAAAGGTATATCGACGCCTTGTATGAAGAAATCCAGCAAGCCTATCACGACAATGACAACAATGCTTTGGAGCGAGCATACATGATTGAAGAGGAAATCGACAACATGACCAAAAGGATGGAACGCAATCATATCCAGCGACTTGTCAATGGTGAATGCACGCCACAGGTCGGGGCGGAATATCTTTCTCTGGCGAAAAACGCGGAACGCATCGCCGACCATCTAATCAACGTAGGAAATACGATTCGGTAATAGGAAATCTATGTATTTTTGCACCTTCAAAACTATAAGAAAATGACGAAAAGAAGACTTCTTTTGATAGCTTTGGTTTTTATCTGCGGCCTTTGCCATGCGCAAGAAGAACTGCCTGCCATCTCCGCCGACCGTCCCGGTGCCTTGACCGGAGCCGACGTGATGCCGTTGCACAAACTGCAATGGGAAACAGGAATGGGATACGAATCGACGAAAGACGGACCGCACACCCTCACCCTCAATACCACCTTGCTGAGATTCGGCCTCTTTAAAAACGCCGAGCTTCGCATCGGGACGGATTTCCTGATGTGGAACGACGGACAGGCGAAGGAGCCTTCTTTCGG
This sequence comes from Candidatus Limiplasma sp., assembly GCA_036759285.1. Classification (GTDB taxonomy): domain Bacteria; phylum Bacteroidota; class Bacteroidia; order Bacteroidales; family F082; genus Limimorpha. The sequence continues at coordinate 2,191 of DAIOUZ010000246.1, forward strand.
CTTGGCACCGCTCACCATCGGGATGAAGACAAGATTCTATGAAAGCACAAACTATCTGCCTTCTGTGTCGATGTTGGCCGAGTTGAAGTCTCCCCATGTTGGAACAAAAGAACTGCTTCCTACTCATCTGACGCCATCCTTACACCTTTTGTTTGAACACACCTTTACTGACTGGTTTGGAATATGCTATAATGTCGGAGCGGAATGGGATGGCGAGACGGCCACGCCAACAACCTATTTGGGTTTTGGAGTTTATTTCGACATCACGGAACACATTGGTACTTTTGTGGAGACTTACAACTATATTCATCCTGAAGGCAACCAGTACCTGACACAGTTTGGCCTCACTTGGTTGGTGTCGCGCCGTGTGCAACTCGATCTCGCCGCCGACTTGGACTTCCAGAACCTTGGGAAGTTCTATGTCGTCAGCAGCGGAGTGGCTTGGTTGATTAATTAAGCGCAATTATCTTTCAAGGTTTACCACAATTTTTGCATGGTATCCCTCGTTATAATAGCGATATTTTAAACTCGTATCACTATGAAAAAAGTATTATTAGGTTTGGTGCTTCTCTGCGGCTTGACCCTAATGAGTACCAGTTGCAACAAAGACAACAACAATGTGACGCCAGAGGTCGAAACTGGAGTTATGAACCTCGGCAGCAATACTTTGGACATCGTCACAGCCAAGGATGCTGTCTATGGACAAAAACATGCCATCGTCCTTGCCTCCAAAGAAATGACTGCTGTCAACAATGAAGGCATTGCCATCATCTTCAACGGTGACATTACCCCTGGCACCTATACGATAGGCGACAACACGAAAGACCCCGTTCCCACGGTGGTCGGCTTTCACGAACTCAATCTCGGTGAGTTACCCTTTATCATGGGTGCTGACACCCTGTTCTATGGCGACACCTACTATTGGATGAACGGCGTGCTCTCCGTTACCGAGGATAATGGCACCTACATGGTCGTCCTATCGCAAAGCATGGGTAGCAACGCTAACGGCCAAACCATCCAACTAGCTCTTAATTTCCATGACACGCTACCGCCTTACACCTTCGACCCGAACAACAAGTTCATGATCAAGGACATCGAAAGCCCTATTGGCTTGGCAGGTATCACTTCGCTCGACGGCTTGAGTTCCTTGGGTCTCGATGTGAAGTCGATGCTCTTTATGTCTGCCGACCATAAGCGTTTCTTCATTGTCAGCTATTTAGGCGGACAACTCGTAGATGGCGAGTACAACCTAGGCTACATCGGCACACCTTATCTGCCTGTCTTCCCTTGTGTGCATGTGGCTCTTGACGGTGACTTCTGGACCTTCCAGCCTCAGACCGGCTATATCGCCAAGAGCGGCACCTTAAAGGTAGTCACCAACGATGACGGCACCAAGACCGTCACTATGGAAAACTTGAAGCTAAAGAACGTGGAACACGACAACGAGTTTTTCTTCCCCATCATCGATGGTTCGTTGCAGTATCACGGCTACATGTATGAACTGGGCTTGTAAGGAGTTTTAAAACAATCAAACTTCAAGCCGTGGCCTTTGACATGAACCCCGAAAGTTGGACAAAAAACTTTCGGGGTTTAATCATGCCAAA
>DAIOUZ010000247.1:0-1952 GCA_036759285.1 Candidatus Limiplasma sp.
GACCTACTGATTATGAGTCAGTTGCTCTAACCAACTGCGCTATGGGACCGCAAAAAAACAAGCAAATCCACACATTTCGGCGTTTTTTCTTGCTTTTTGCGCTGCAAATTTACAATTTTGCATCGAATTAGACTGAAAAATTCTCAAAAATGAGCGCGAAAATCAAGAACATCATCTTCGACCTCGGCGGTGTCATCCTCGACATCGATGAAACCATTGTATATAAGGAACTCGAAAAATTGGGCATCAGTACATCGGAACTTGCTCATTCCAAAGAGTTTATGGAAATAATGAGTAAATTCGACACAGGCATCTACACCGCTCCAACCTTCCGCAAAAAGACCAAAACCCTCCTCGGTCTGGAAAAAATGACCGACCAAAAATTCGACTCCATCTGGAATGCCATGCTTTTGGACATTCCCCGCGAGCGCATCGAGGCCATCGAAAAGGTGAAGAAACATTACAAGATTTTCTTGATGAGTAACACAAATGTCATCCATTACGATTTGTATATCAGAGACTTGCAACTTCGTTTCGGCTACAACGAGTTTGACGAGCTGTTCAACAAATCGTATTTCTCCTTCGCCGAACACTTAGAGAAACCCGACCCGCGCTTTTTTGAGTTGATTCTTGATCACGAAGGCTTGCTGCCTGAAGAGACCTTGTTTATCGACGATTCAAAGAAAAATATCGAGGCGGCACAGGCATTGGGTATTCATACTTATAATATCCGCCGTGACGAGTTGGTTAGGAATTTGTTTGAGAATGGGGTTTTGAAGGAAGGGATTGTTTGACTATGGCTTATGGCCTGCCTATGGCCTATGGCTCATGGCTCATGGCCTATGGCTTGCTGGCTAATTGGCTTTTGGCTAATTGGCTTTTGGCTATTTGATTATTCATGAAACATATTAGCAATATAAATCATTTAAAACACACTCAATTATGAAGAATTTCAGGAACTATGAAGTATGGAAAGATGGAATAGCTTTTTCTGCTCAAATATATCAATTAACAGAACAATTTCCAAAAAAGGAGATGTATGCATTATGCGACCAACTCCAAAGAGCATCGGTGTCAATACCTTCAAATGTTGCCGAGGGATGTTCAAGGAGGTCACAAAACGAATTTGCGCACTATTTGGAAATCTCACTAGGTTCCTCCTATGAAATTGAAACTCAAATGGAAATCGCACACATCTTGAAATATGTAACGGATGAACAATATGATGACATCATTGAAAAAGTCCAATCTATTGAGAAAAAACTGACAAATCTGATTAATACTATCAGGCAAGACTAATGTATCAAAGTTTCAAAAAATGCTGTGGCAAGCCATGAGCCATAGGCCAAAGGCTATAGGCCATAGGCTACAGGCTACAGGCTACAGTCATTGTAATAAACAAAAATCTCATCCAAAATACCTAAAACCTCTTCAACCGAAAGCGTCTCCATCAACCTCATTTTAAACGGCTTGAAATTCGGTAAACCTTTGAAATAGGCTGACCAGTGCTTGCGGATTTCCAATAAAGCGATATGTTCGCCTTTCCAGTCAATAGAACGTTGTAAATGAATCTTACTGACGCGTACGCGTTCCTTCACATCGGGCAAAGGCAACTCCTCCCCTGCTTCCAAATAACGTCTTATCTGACTGAAAATCCATGGGTTGCCATAGGTGGCGCGGCCTATCATCAAGCCATCCACACCGTATGTATCCTTGAAATGTTTGGCTGAAGGGCCGTCCACCACGTCGCCGTTACCAATGATGGGGATGTGCATTCTTGGGTTGTTTTTCACGGCTCCGATGAGGGTCCAGTCGGCGGGTTCGCTGTATTTGGTGGTGCGCAGGCGACCGTGGATGGTCAGAGCAGCGATACCCACATCTTGCAGACGTTCAGCGATGTCGACAATTTCACGGTGCTCGTTATCGTAGCCGAGGCGGGTCTTCACCGTCAC
>DAIOUZ010000247.1:1962-2553 GCA_036759285.1 Candidatus Limiplasma sp.
ATGGTGAGGGCGCTGATGCCGCAGTCCTGCAACTGCTCCGCGAGTTCGCCGATGATGATGCTGTTGGCATCCCATCCCAGGCGTGTCTTCACCGTCACCGGGGTCTTCACCGCCTCCACCACGGCCTTGGTGATGGCCACCATCTTGGGGATGTCGTTCATGATGCCCGATCCTGCTCCTTTGGAGGCCACTTTCTTCACCGGGCAGCCGAAGTTAATGTCGATAAGGTCGGGATGGGCGGTCTCGGCATAACGCGCTGCCTCCACCATAGGCTCCACGGCGTTGCCGAAGATTTGGATGCCTACGGGGCGCTCAAATTCCTCAAAATCCAATTTCTTGATGCTTTTCACCGAATCACGGATGAGACCGTCTGCGGAGATGAATTCCGAATAGACCACGTCGGCGCCAAACAGCTTGCAGACATAACGGAACGGCGGATCCGACACGTCTTCCATTGGGGCCAAAAGGAGGGGGTAATGAGAAAACTCAAGAGGTCCGATTTTATACATGATCCTCAATGAATTATTGCACTTGCATGAAGAATCCTATCCACCATAACTGTATCCCCTTCGATGTGAAACACATACACCC
>DAIOUZ010000247.1:2610-3519 GCA_036759285.1 Candidatus Limiplasma sp.
GGAATGACTTTCGGAAAAACAATCTGCATAGACAGACAACGACAGCACCTCTTGCTTCATAAAGTCGAGGTAGCGATAGGCTCCTTCACGCGAAAGGGTCTTAAAAAGAAAATCGGCCAATTCTTCAATATCCACCTCGGCCGACTTAAGCATCCTCACTTTATAGGTTTTCATACCGTTTGTCTAACGCTTTTCTGACCTTCGCAAAATACTCTTCCACAGATAGGCTATCTTTACGGACTGCTTTAGGAGTCGTCGCCGCACTCACGTACGCCACACTCGGTTCGCTTGCCGTGGTGGCAGAATTGTCATTATCATATTGTTTTATTGCCATAATGGTACATTTATGAGGCAAAAATAAACATTTTTCTCAACTTGAATGCGAACTATGAAAGGATTTCGAGTTTTTCACAAGAAATTACAAAAAGTGTATCTTTGCAACAAAATCATTCGACTATGCAAGACAATTTCTTTATCGAAAACTTGAAGCAATCCACAGGCATGAGGATTTTCTTGTTTCTCATCATTTTGTTAATCAGCAGCTTAATCGGAATTGCTGTTTCAGCATTATTTATGTTTTTCGGTGATATTGGGTTGCGCATCGCGCAAGGGCTATCCTCCATATTCATGTTTGTGCTGCCGCCCATCATCTACTATTACATCACACGCAAAACGAACCATTTGCAGGCTTTGGGTCTCCGCAAGATGGAGCAGCCGTGGCTGTTTCTGCTCATAGGTGTCGTGCTGATGTTTGTTGCCATGCCGGTCACTAGCCAGCTGACCAAATGGAACGCGGCCATGGACTTGGGACCCGCCTTCGAAAAACTCGAGGAATACTTGAAAATGATGGAAGAAAGCACCCAGGCCGCACTCGAAAAAATCATCAACACCGACAAGTTTGGTGGATTG
>DAIOUZ010000247.1:3563-3783 GCA_036759285.1 Candidatus Limiplasma sp.
CCGAGGCGTGTTGCAGCAATCGTTGACCCGCAGGATGAACCCGCACCTTGCCATCATCCTTTCGGCGGCCATCTTCTCGTTCATCCACTTCCAGTTCTACGGATTCCTGCCACGTATGTTCCTGGGCATATTGCTAGGTTATATGTTTTACATCAGCGGCTCCTTATGGACAAGCATACTGATGCATTTCGTCAACAATGGCTTGATCGTCGTGCTATAT
>DAIOUZ010000248.1:0-775 GCA_036759285.1 Candidatus Limiplasma sp.
AAGAGGACTACACCCGTGCTCACTTCGTGCTGGGCGAGAAGGACCGCGTTTTGGCAGTCTGCGACGCTCTGCTGCAAGGCGACTATGAGACCGTTGGCGACCGCATGTACGGCACGCACTATGGCATGAGCAAGCTCTACGAGGTCAGCTGCGAGGAGCTGGACTATCTCAACGACATCGCCAAGGAATGCGGCGTGACCGGTTCCCGCGTAATGGGCGGCGGCTTTGGCGGCTGCACCATCAACCTGGTGAAGGAAGGCCTTTATGACGCCTTCATTGCCACGGCGAAGGAGAAATTTGCCGCCAAATTCGGGCATGAACCGAAGGTTTATGATGTCGTGATTTCGGACGGCGCAAGAAGATTGTAAAACTCTGTAGGGCTGTCACATTGTGGCAGCCGCACAACTACGGCTATCGTGATACGACAGCCTTACAAGACAACAATTTAACGATTAAACAACAAACAATTAAACATACAATGAAACCAACATTATTAGTTTTAGCCGCTGGAATGGGCTCGCGTTACGGTGCCCTGAAGCAAATGGACGGTGTAGGCCCGAACAACGAGGCCATTCTTGATTATTCAATTTATGATGCCAAGCGCGCCGGTTTCGGCAAAGTGGTCTTCGTCATCCGCGAGGACTTCGCCGAGGCCTTCAAGAAAGTCAACAACGCGGAGAAATTCGGCATTCCCGTGGAGTATGTGTACCAGTCATTGGACAAGTTGCCGAAAGGCTTCAGCGTTCCCGAAGGGCGTGTGAAACCTTGGGGCACC
>DAIOUZ010000248.1:785-2415 GCA_036759285.1 Candidatus Limiplasma sp.
GGCCAAAGACGTGATCCACGAGCCTTTCGCCGCCATCAACGCCGACGACTTCTACGGCAAGGAAGCCTACGAAGTGCTGGCCAATTACCTCATGGAATGTGAAGGCAAGAAAGGTGCCTACAGCATGGTGGCTTATAAACTGCGCAACACCATGTCGGACTTCGGCACGGTAAGCCGCGGCATCTGCACCGCTGACGCTGAAGGCAACTTGCAGACCATCGTAGAGCGCACGGCCATTGGTCACACTGAGAACGGCGGCGCAGCCTACACCGATGAAACTGGTTCACATCCGTTAGACATGGATTCGCTCGTTTCCATGAACTTCTTCGGCTTCACGCCTGATTTCTTCGAATACTCTGAGAAGGGTTTCGTAGAGTTCCTTAAAGGTCCTGCGCAGACCAATATCAAGGCCGAGTTCTTTATCCCGCTGATGGTCAACCAAAGCATCAACGATGGCACAGCCAAGCTAAAGGTGCTGTCGAGCAATGCCTCATGGTTCGGCGTCACCTACAAGGAAGACAAGCCCGAAGTGATGCGCAAGATCAAGGAATTGATTGACAAGGGTATTTATCCAAATAACTTATGGAATTAGGAATTATGAATGCTGAATGCTGAATGGGGGCGAAGTCCAGCATCGCGTCGCGAATTGACTTCGTCGAATCTCCGATTTCAGCATTCAGCATTCCACATTCCGAATTTGAGAACAGTATGAATATAGAAGTAAAGGTTTGGGGAAAGACCCCTGACAATAAAGACATTAAGCTCTACACCCTGACCAACAACAACGGTGTCAAGGTGCAGTTGAGCGACATCGGTGCAGGCATCGTGAGCATCATCACGCCCGACAGTAACGGCCACATGGACGATATTGTGCTGGGCTATCCCAAAGCCACCGACTATTATGGCGACGGTCCCTGCGCGGGAAAGACGCCTGGTCGCTTCGCCAACCGCATCGCCAACGGCCGCTTCATGATTGACGACAAGGAGTATCAGCTTGAAATCAATACTGGTGACGGTAAGCACCACCTTCATGGGGGTACTATTGGCTTCGCCAACCAGAAATGGGCCAGCCGCATCAACGGCGAGAACGTGGTGTTCACCTACCTCAGTGCGGATGGAGAGGCGGGTTACCCCGCCGAGTTGGTGTCGAAGGTGTACTACACCCTCAACGACGAGAACGAGCTGAACATCCGTCTCTGCGCCTATTCGTCGGACACGACTATCGTCAACCTGACCAACCACACCTATTTCAACCTAAAAGGTGAAGGCAACGGTGATATCCTCGACCACAAACTAAGGTTAAATGCCTCGCGTTTCTTGCCTGCCACCAACGAGCTGATTACCACTGGCGAGATGGCACCCGTGGCCAACACCCCCATGGACTTCACGACAGCCAAGCCTATTGGTCGCGACATCAAAGAGCCTTTCCCCGACTTGATTAATGGCAAAGGCTACGACAGCTGCTGGGTCATCGATGGTGTGGCCAAAGACAAGCTCACATTAGCTGCCGAACTCTCGCACGAAGGTGTGGGGCGTATGGTGAAGATCTATACCACCCAACCTGGTGTGCAGGTTTATACCGGCAACTGGCTATCAGGTTGTCCGAAAGGTAAGAACGGCCACATCTACG
>DAIOUZ010000248.1:2425-3752 GCA_036759285.1 Candidatus Limiplasma sp.
CAGGTGTCGCTTTGGAGTGTCAGGCCCTCCCCGACTCGCCCAATAAACGCAACTTCCCCAACACCTTCCTCCGTTCAGGAGAGGAATACAACGAAACCATCATCTTCAAGTTCTCAACGATATAGCCTTCAGCCATCAGCTGTCAGCTATCAGCATCGTAATGCCAAGCTGAAAGCTGAATGCAGGACACAAATAATCTTTGAATCTTAAATCTTTAAATCACAAATATCTATGGAAACAACCGTTAAGAAACAGAACTACACCATCCCGATCATAGTCATGATCCTATTGTTCGGTATGATTTCGTTCGTTACCAACCTGGCCTCGCCCATGGGCGCCATCCTGAAAAACCAGTTTAACATTCCCAACTGGCAAGGCACATTGGGCGTCTTCGCCAACTTCATCGCCTATGCCGTAATGGGCATCCCTGCAGGCAATCTTTTACAAAAACGCGGCTATAAGAAGACTGCGCTCATCGCCGTTATCGTCGGTTTCATTGGCGTGGGTATCCAGACGCTCTCGGGCGTGTTTGGCAGCTTCGGCATTTATCTTCTTGGAGCTTTCGTTGCTGGCTTCAGTATGTGCCTGCTCAACACGGTCGTCAACCCGATGCTGAACAAATTGGGTGGTGGGGGCAACAAGGGCAATCAGCTCATCCAAATTGGAGGCACCTTCAACTCGTTGTGTGGCACTGCCGTTATTATCATCACCGGTTTGCTCATCCCCAGCATTATGGATGCTAAGATTAGCGATGTGTTCCCGCTGATGTACACGGCATTAGGCATCTTTGCCTTTGCTTTTATTGTCATTTTGATGACCAAGATTCCGGAGAACGAGCAACAGAATGCTGCTTCTGTGAAGTCGGAGACAGGCAAAGGCCCCATGGCTTTCCGTCACTTTGTGCTTGGTGCCATTGCCATCTTTATCTATGTCGGTGTTGAGGTGGGAATCCCGAATGTTCTGAACAAATGGCTCCAGAATCCAGATCTCAACGTGTTGGGAAGCGGTGTCAACGCCGAGGCCATCGCTGGCTCGGTGGCAGCCACCTATTGGTTCCTGATGCTCATCGGTCGTCTGGTTGGTGGCATCATTGGCAGCAAAGTGTCAGCGAAATCGATGCTTACGATAGTGTCAGCTATCGGTATCATCCTCACTTTGCTGGCTATGTTCGGTCCTTCCACGATGGTCAAGTTCCCCGCTTTCAACGGTGCTCAAGGCTTCGGCATGGTGAATATCCCACTCAATGCGGCTTTCTTGGTCTGCATCGGTCTCTGCACTTCCGTAATGTGGGGTGGCATCTTCAACCTTGCTGTAGAAGGATTAGGTA
>DAIOUZ010000249.1:0-3735 GCA_036759285.1 Candidatus Limiplasma sp.
CAATATGCCAACGGCCTCGTTGATCATGGGGATAAGGATGCGGTTCACCACGAAGCCGGGGGCTTCCTTCACCTCGACGGGCTGCTTGCCGATGGACGTGGCCAGTTCAACGATGCACTTGGTGACCTCGTCGCTGGTGAGTTGTCCCTTGATGACTTCGACAAGGGCCATACGGTCGGCGGGGTTAAAGAAGTGCATACCAATGAATTGGGCGGGACGAGTCGTGCAGGCTGCGATTTCGGTAATCGACAGCGAGGACGAGTTGGTGGCAAAGATGGTCTCGGGCTTGCAGATCTTGTCAAGTTCCATGAAGACGTCTTTCTTCAGTTGCATCTCCTCGACGGCGGCTTCGATGACGAGGTCGGCATCGGCGAAGGTGGTGTAGTCGGTAGTGGTGGTGATGTTCTTCAGCAGGGCATCAACGGCCTCTTGGGTCATCTTACCCTTTTCCACCAGCTTACCGTAACCTTTTGCGATGGAAGCCATGGCCTTATCAAGGCTGGCTTGCGTGCGGCTCTTCATGACGACGGGCATCTTGGCGGCAAATGCCTTCACGATACCTTTAGCCATGGTGCCGGTTCCGATAACACAAACATTCATGTCTTTTGAATTTAAAGATTTGAAATTTAATGAATTAAAGATTTAAAACTCAATGATTTATTCTAATTTATTGATTATTTTCGCACTATCAATCGTGTCCTATATATTTTGCTATCTGTAGCGGTAATGCGTAGCAAATATACACCTTCGGCTAAACCCGTGACACTGAGTTCATTTGTACCATGTATGGTATTAACCAACTGCCCGAGGGCATTGTATACTTGAACTTCTGCAACTTCATAACCGCCTATTGTTACCATTTCTTTTGCGGGATTCGGATAAATGGATATGGGCTCCATTATTTCGTCAACCCCGGTAACGGTACATGCACCATATTCTGGGTTATACCAAACGAGTTCCCCATTTTGGTGAAAGCACAGCGCTCTAGAATAACTTCCGCAGTAAATATGCGAACCACTAGTTAACAATCCCCAATCGCTGCCTATACCTTCTATCCATGTTTCAAGGGCGTAAGGTTCTCCTGCATAATCATATTCCAATCCAAACCAATACTTTTTCCTGTCGACTCCACCGAGATGCTCAATGCTAATGGAATCGACAACAAAATAGTACCCAAATAAATAGGGTTCAGAGTCAAGTATAGTGTCACCGACTTGGGCTGTGAAGTCATAAAGTAAAATATCGGTTTGATATTCATTATATAAACCTCGATACCAAACCTTGCCCTTTTCTTCTCTAAGCAACGAAAATAGGCGAGGGCTGTCTTCGTTTATAGTTCTCATTATTATCGTATATCGGACATCTTCAATGATAGTGTCTCCTGAACACCAATCAACTTCGTTGATATATGTATAATTAGGCCAATCATCCGTTATTACTGTGAGTGTATTCCATTCGTTTCCTTCTTGGATAATAGGCACATATTCTTGTGCCCTTAACGTCATTTCTCCCGCGAAAAGCAAGAGCGTAAGCATAGTGTATAGCCTTGTTGTTTTCATGGTAATTTGTTTTTGTTTATTTCTTTTGAGTATCATTTTCGGTTCACGATTTGATGTTCCAATTGTTTCAGCTCCTCATCGTCCATTTGGTCGGCAAGTTGGGCATCGGCGTGCTTGCGGCGTTGGTCAAATTCCTCGTAAACCGCCAGTACATGGGCTTCCATTTCCTTGTTGGAAATACTTCCTGCATTGCGAAGCACATCCTTGTTTTGGAATTGTAGCAGATTATCAACATTTTGCCGCCAATAGTTAATGGTCAAGTCTAAGCGTTCCTTCACGCGGATTTCCGCAGATTCAAGGAACAATGTCGTTAATCGGTTGAGTAGGTCTATCTCATCAGCATGAAGATAGTTTTTGGCTATATAAATATCTTGTTTGCGCACAACCGTACCTTTCCATGAAGTAAGAGCCATGTTGGGCTGTGAGGCATCAGCACGGCTGACAATGATTTCGGCAGCGGTTTGGTGGGTGACAGCATAAAGTAATTTGTTTTGCGTTTCGGCAAAGAACATTTGTGTGGCCTTGTCGGTGGAGTCGTAGTCGCTGCTTAATGCGAACAGGTCGCGGAGTTTCTGATAGAAGCGTTTCTCCGAGGCTCGAATGTCGCGGATGCGTTCAAGCAACTCATCGAAATAGTCAGGACGACCGTCAGGGTTCTTAAGGCGCTCATCGTCAAGCACGAAACCTTTCACGATGAACTCTTTCAAGTGTTGGTTAGCCCAAATTCGGAATTGCGTACCGCGTTTCCCTTTCACTCGGAAACCCACAGCCAGGACCATGTCCAAGGCATAGAAAGTGACATTGTAATGCTTCCCGTCAGCGGCAGTTATTAAATAATCCTTAATAACTGAATTTCTATCTAATTCGTTTTCTTTCAGAATATTAGATATATGGATATTGACATTGGGAACCGAGGTGGCAAAAAGTTCTGCCATCTGTTTCTGGTTCATCCAGACATTGCCATCGCGAGCCATCATCGTCACACTCACCTTGCCGTCAAGGGTGTTGTAGATAATGAGATTCTGCTGATTAGGTACAATATCACTCATAGTGCCTTGTTTTACTATAAAGAATCCGCTTTCAGCCCTTCAGCAATCAGCTTTCAGCATTGGTCAAACCAAGCTGATTGCTGATTGCTGATAGCTACTTATTTCCCTCTAAACACAGCCTCCCGCTTTTCAAGAAACGCCGTCATGCCTTCCTTCTGGTCCTCGGTGGCGAAGCACTTGCCGAAGGCGGTGTTCTCCAACTCGATGGCGTCGGCGGCAATCAGGTCGTAACTCTCGTTGATGCACTGCTTGGCGTATGCGATGGCCAAAGGCGCGTTGGCGACCATCTTTTGGGCGGTCTCCATCACCTTGTCCATCAGTTCCTCCGGCTCATAGACGGCATTCACCAAGCCGATGCGCAGGGCTTCGTCGGCACGGATGGCCTTGCCCGTGTAGATCATCTCCTTGGCGTAGCCTTGTCCGACGAGCTTGGCCAAACGGTAGGTGCCGCTGAAACCGGGCGTGATGCCCAGTCCCACTTCGGGCTGACCGAACTTGGCCTTCGACGAGGCATAACGGAAGTCGCAAGCCATGGCCAACTCGCAGCCACCGCCGAGGCAGAAGCCGTTGACGGCAGCAATAACGGGTATCGGCAGCGTCTCGATCTTGCGGAACGCGATGGCACCGAGTTTGCTGAACTCGTAGCCTTCCTTCTCATAGAGATGCACCATCTCCGAGATGTCTGCACCGGCCACAAAGGCCTTCTCGCCGTCGCCCGTGATGATGAGGACGCGCGTCTGCTTCGTGTCGAGGTTGCTCACGAAGTCGTCGATTTCCTTTAGGACTGTCGAGTTGAGCGCGTTCAACGACTTGGGTGCCGACACTTTCATGACGGTGATCTGGTCGTGCTGCTCAATCTTCAAGAAACTGTAGTCCATGTCCGCAGGGATTAGATGTCCATAGGTTTCCAGTTGGGGTCAAGGATGAGCTTGGCCTCGGTGGCTTCCTGCATCTGCTCAAAGGTGAACTCGGGGTGGATTTCGCGCACCACGATGCCTTCAGGAGTGATGTCCATGACACCCATCTCGGTGATAATCATGTTCACCTGTCCAGCGGCGGTCAAGGGCAACGTACACTCCTTCAGGATCTTGGGAGCACCCTTCTGGGTGTGTTCCATGGTGAGGATC
>DAIOUZ010000250.1:0-805 GCA_036759285.1 Candidatus Limiplasma sp.
CGATGGCAAACCTGGTCCTTGGAGCGAGAAGCTTTACAACAAGCTCCGTGGCATCCAATACGGCACAGAGCCCGATACTTTCGGCTGGACGACCGTCATCGAAGGCCTCTAATTGGAGACTTTTGAAAAAAGAGTGAAAAAATGCGTCACAAAGTGGCGCATTTTTTTGATTAATGTGTATTTTTGTGGCGGAAAAAAAGAAATCAATTTAAACATCATCACTATGAGAAAATTTACTTTTGCCTTAATGGCTTTGCTGGCCTTCACTTTTTCGCTGAAAGCTCAGCAGTATGTATCTACTGAACCTGCCAACAGGAATGTCATCCTCGAGGAGTTCACAGGCCGTGGTTGCGGTTATTGCACTGACGGTCACCGTATTGCCAATGAACTTATGGCTGCCAATCCTGGCAGACTTTGGGCTATCAACATCCATGCTGGCGGTTATGCCCAGACTTCCTATCCCAACATGATTACCCAAGATGGTAACACCATCCATGGTGGATTCCAAATCAGCGGTTATCCTACTGGAGTGGTCAACCGTACCACGGCTGCCGGCCAGAGCAGAAGCGCTTGGGCTGGCATTGCTAACCAACAATTGGGTCAAGCTGCGGAATGCAATGTCGCCGGTATGGCTATAGTCAATCCTCAGACACGTATGGCTACGATTACAGTCGAAGTGTACTACACTGGCAACAGCACCGTTGACCATAACTATCTGACTGTGGCTATGTTGCAAGACAGCATCCTCGGTACACAGTCTGACTATGGCAACTACAACCCGTCACAATGGCTCAACGGCCAGTAT
>DAIOUZ010000250.1:815-2208 GCA_036759285.1 Candidatus Limiplasma sp.
CACACGGGAACCCTCGCCGTCTGCACCACCTATCTGCAGGACAGCATCCTCGGCTCTCAGGCTGACTATGGCAACTACAATCCTACCCAATGGCTCAACGGTCAGTATGTCCACATGCACATCCTCCGCGATGTCATCACGGAAAGTGCTTGGGGTGAGTCCATCAGTCCTACCACGCAAGGCACTTTGATTACCCGCACTTACGAGTATGAAATCCCTGAAATCATCGGTAGCCCCAATGGCGTTGAGGTTGACATCGACAACATCTTCTTCCTTGCCTGGGTCTCTGAGCAGCAACAAGGTCAAGCCACTCGTCCTATCCTGACGGGTTGTCATCTCGATATGGTGCAAGGCTCTGACGAACCGATTTTCCCCTTCATCAAGAGCGTGGCACAACAATCGGGAACCACCTGCACGCACACTAAAGTTGTTGAAGTTACCATCCAGAATGGTGGTACTGAGACCCTTACTTCGTTGAAGGTCAATCTTGAACTCGAAGGTGTAACTTACGATGCCGGTTGGGAAGGCACACTTGAACAATTTGCCCTTACCAAGTTGGAGATCCCTGTTGAGGTTCCGTTTGGCAGCCATCCTATTAATGTTGAAATCACGGAGGCCAATGGTCAACCGTTCAGTGCAGAGGCTACCGCAAGTGTGAACTGCCTCGAATGGCAAGAAATGCAAATCGAAGGTGATGAGGAACAGCTGACGCTTGAACTTATGCAAGACAAGTTCGGTAACCACATCACTTGGGAATTCACTGCTTCCGACGGTACCGTGTTGGCTTCGGGTGGTCCTTATGCCATGCTGGCCAGCGGTACGGGCACGCAACTCCATATCGAGCATGCCACTGTTCCTGCCAACGAATGCGTGAAGTTCACCATCTACGACCAGATGGAGAATGGTATCTGCTGCTCTTTCGGTCATGGTTACTACATTGTGAAGGACAGCCAAGGCAATGTGATCTTTGGTGATGAGAATGACGGTGAGTTTGGCGAGAAAGCTACGCACCTCCTCTCTGTTGAAGGTGCCGTGCAAGTGGCTATCACCGAGACGGAAGTCGCCAACGTGGACTACAACCACGCCGACTTTATGGCTCACATGGAATGCAATGCTTATCCTGACGAGGTGGGCTTCGAGTGCCGCAAGGTGACCAGCTCCGAACCGATGATTATCACAGGTGTCTACAATGAGTTCCAGAATATCCTTGGCTTTACCGATGACCTTGAAATGTCAAGCATCTACATGGTGAAAGCTTACGCCATCATCAATGGTGAGACCTATTATGGCCCTGAGACCACCTTCCAAACCTGGATGGAAAGCGTTGACGAACTCGAAAACAGCCTGAAGCTCTATCCTAACCCGACTGCCAATGTGCTGAACGTGGAAGGCG
>DAIOUZ010000250.1:2218-3709 GCA_036759285.1 Candidatus Limiplasma sp.
AGTTTACAATGCAGTCGGTCAGCGTGTTATGAAACAGGAAGTCAACGGCAACAAGGCTCAGGTCAACACGGAAAGCCTGAACAACGGCATGTACTTCATCCGCATCATTGCCAATGACGGTGCTATGCTGAACCGCACCTTCTCAGTGGCCCGTTAAACGGTCTGCTGATTGCAACGAAAAAAGTCGTCTCATTTGAGGCGACTTTTTTGTTGTCATTGCGAGCGAAGCGATCCAGAACTAAATCAACCCTTTCTCCTTCAGCAACTCGCTCATCTGCACTTGCAACTTCTTCGCTTCCTCACCAGCGCGAATAGCAAAGTCACTGCCATTCGAAGCATAAATGATGCCTCTCGACGAGTTGACCAGCAAACCGCATTCGTCATTCAAGCCGTTGTGCGCCACAGCCTGTAAGTCGCCGCCTTGGGCACCCACGCCTGGCACGAGGAAGAAATAATCGGGTAACATCTTACGGATTTCGCCCAATTCCTCGGGATGTGTAGCACCCACCACAAACATCATCTGCTCTGAAGTGGCCCAAGTGGTGGCAGTTTGCAGCACTTGCTGGTGCAACAAACGCTCACCGACATTGAGATATTGGAAATCTTGAGAGCCTTTGTTGGAGGTCAAGGCCAAGAGGATGACCCATTTGTCCTCGAAGTTGAGGAAGGGTTCCACCGAGTCCTTGCCCATGTAAGGCGCCACAGTCAAGGCGTCGGCTTTCAAGGTGTTGAAGAAGGCCTTGGCGTAATTGGCCGAGGTGTTGCCGATGTCACCGCGCTTGGCATCCGCGATGATGAAGATGTCGGGATGGTTGTTGCGAATATAATGAATGGTGCGCTCCAAACTTTGCCAACCCTTGGCACCGTACACTTCGTAGAAAGCCGTGTTGGGCTTGTAGGCTACAGTGTATGGCGCAGTGTGGTTGATAATCTGCTTGTTAAACTCAAAGATAGGATCGTCCATAGCCAACAATTCCTGCGGAATCTTGTTGATGTCGGTATCCAAGCCGACGCAAAGGAACGATTGTTTTTTCTTGATTTGTTCAAATAACTGGTGTTTATTCATAATTTTATAATTGACGCGGGACACGGGACTGTGAGACACGGGACAAAAAAGTCTCGCGTCTCGTGTCTCGAAGTCTCGTGTCAATAGTATTCATGATTCAATGTTTTCTTTCAGTCTCTCAGCATTCTCCGCCATTTGCAAGCGGTTAATGATCTCATCCAAGTCGCCATCCATAACAGCAGCAAGGTTGTAGACCGTCAAGCCTTCCACGCGGTGGTCGGTGACACGGCCTTGCGGGTAGTTGTAGGTGCGAATCTTGGCCGATCGGTCGCCAGTGGAGACCATGGTCTTACGCTTGGCGGAGATGTCGCTGATGTATTTCTGGTACTCCATGTCGTAGATGCGCGTGCGCAGGCGCGACAGGGCACGCTCCCTGTTTTTGGGTTGGTCACGGGTCTCGGTGCACTCGATGAGGATTTCCTGCA
>DAIOUZ010000251.1:0-326 GCA_036759285.1 Candidatus Limiplasma sp.
AGTGGAAGAAGTTTGCTTCTTATGCCTTCAACAAGTCGCACGCGGCATGCTATTCATGGGTGTCGTACCAGACAGCTTATCTCAAGGCGCATTATCCAGCCGAATTCATGGCTGCAGTGCTCAACAACGAGTTGGGCGACATCAAGCAGGTGAATTTCATGACAGAGGAATGCAAGCGCATGAAGATTGAGGTGCTGGGTCCTGATGTCAACGAATCGGAGTATAAGTTTTCCGTCAATGAGAAAGGTGAAATCCGCTATGGTATGGGCGGCATCAAGAATGTGGGCGAGGCGGCGGTGGCTGGCATTGTGGCTGAGCGCGAAGCC
>DAIOUZ010000251.1:336-1127 GCA_036759285.1 Candidatus Limiplasma sp.
CCGACAAAGGACTTAATGTCAGGGCCTTGGAGAGCATGGGCATGGCGGGCTGCTTCGACAGCTTCAAAGGCTTCCATCGTGCCATGTTGTTCTATATTGCGCCTAATGATTCGGTGCCTTTTTCGGAACGCGCCATGCGCATGGTGGCTTCGTTCAACGAGCGTAAGAACTCAGCTCAAATGGACCTCTTTGGCTTCGGAAGCGACGAGGGTGTGGAGGAAACCTTCAATATTCCGTTGCCCGAGTGTGAACCATGGTCGAAGATGAAGGAACTGGAGATGGAAAAGGAGGCTTTGGGCTTCTATATCTCATCGCATCCGATGCAGGTTTACCATCTTCCGATCAAGTATTTCTGCAACTGCGATGTGGAAGGATTGAAGTCGGCAATGAATGATGTGGAGAAGAACCTGAAACGTCCTGTCCGCCTTGGAGGTCAAATCACGCGCGCTGAGGAATATACAGCGAAAAACGGCAATCCATACGGACGATTTACCATTGAGGACCAAAGTGGTGCGCTGCAGTTTGCCTTGTTCAAGGAGAACTATGCGAATTGCAGGAACTTATTGACAGTCAATTCGTTTGTGATGCTCTCTGGCATTTTGGATCGACCTTTCCCAAGGGCTGGACAAGACCCGAATGTCGTGTTGCAGACGCTGGAAGTGCGTTTCAATGAGGCGCGTTTGCTGGATTCGCTTTTGGAGACCACTTCAAAGACGGTTTACATCAAACTGAATGTGGCCGAGATGAACAAGGAAAGTATGGAGGAGTTTATCAAGGTGCTGAAGGAAAAC
>DAIOUZ010000251.1:1137-3696 GCA_036759285.1 Candidatus Limiplasma sp.
ACACTGGAAAACAACATTATAAAGTACACCTTTTCGACCCGTTAGGCAAAAAGTCTTGTAATCTGACCCCTGCAAAGGGCACCATCAACGCCCAAGAGGTGTTGCCGTTGCTGGAAAAGATGCCTTTTGTGGAATTTGACTTGCGATAAAAAAGAAAATTTGTATCTTTGCAGACCGAAATGCGCAGCATTCAACGTAGTTAAAACGAGTAGAAACAAAACTATAAACTAAACAGATTAAGACTATGGCAGTTATTCAAATGTCCGACGACCGTTTTGAAGAAGTCGTCCTGAAATCGGAACTCCCTGTGATGGTGGACTTTGGCGCCACATGGTGCGGTCCTTGCAAGAAAGTGGAACCCATCATCGAGGAACTCTCGGAAGAATATGCAGGCAAAGTGGTTGCCGTGAAGTGCGACGTCGAGGAATGCCCCGGCACCGCCGCCAAGTTCGGCATCATGAACATCCCCACCGTCCTTTTCTTCAAGGGTGGCCAGCCCGTCGACAAGAACGTTGGCGCCGCTCCCAAGAAGGTGTTTGTGGAGAAACTGGAAAAGATGTTCTAAAGCACTGGCTTTCAGCTATCAGCCTTCAGCAGTCAGCAAACTAAGCTGATAGCTGAAGGCTGACTGCTGATAGCTACAACAATCAACCATTCAACAGTTCAACAACTTTGGACTTTTCAATCGACAGGAACCGGCTGACGCAGTTCGGTAGCTTGGAGTTTTTGGCACGTCAGATCGTGGAGGGATTCATCACGGGTTTACACAAGAGTCCTTTCCATGGTTTTTCTGTTGAGTTCGCCGAACATCGCTTGTACAACACAGGCGAACCCATCCGTCATATCGACTGGAAACTCTATGGCCGCACCGAGAAACTCTTCGTGAAACGTTACGAGGAGGAGACCAACCTGCGCTGCCAACTGGTCATCGACCAAAGCTCAAGCATGTGCTTCCCCGTGAGGCAAAAGATCGACTTCGAGCACCCCAACAAACTCTTTTTCTCCATCTATGCAGCAGCCTCGCTCATGGAGCTGATGCGCCGCCAGCGCGATGCCGTGGGCTTAGACTTGTTTGACGAGACGATTTCGTTCCACGAACCCGCCAAGTCGTCCAATGTCCACAACAAGTTGATCTATACCGAGCTGGAGAAACTGATTGACAACTACGACAAGAACAACCGAAAGACCACCTCAACGCCGCAGTGCCTACATCAGATTGCAGAGATGACGCATCGCCGCAGCCTTGTGGTCATTTTCACCGACATGCTTGATGGCCTCGACGACTACCAACCGATGTTTGAGGCCTTGGAACACCTTAAATATAATAAGCATGAGGTCATTCTGTTCCATGTCTTCGACAGCAACTTGGAACAAAACCTTGACTTCGAGAACCGCCCATACCGTTTCGTCGATTTGGAGTCGGGCGATGTGCTGAAACTCAATCCCGTCGAGGTTCAGGAGGCCTACAAGAAGATTATGACGGAACGCAAGGAGGCCTTGCTGCGCCACTGCTACCAATACCAAATCGACTATGTGGAGGCCGATATTAATAAGGACTATAATCAGGTGCTGACGAGTTATTTGATTAAGCGGTCAAAACTACACTGATTATGTTTTGAAATTGACCGCCTATAGATTCCCTTTACACTTGACCTCCAATGTCATTCCTTGCATAGGCATGTGCGAATGGAATCTATTGGAGGTTATAAAATGGAATGACATAGGCGGTCAATTTCAAAATTGAATGCTTTCATCATCTTCTTTTGAAACTAAAAAAGTCCGAGAGCCAAGCTCCCGGACTTTTCATTTCCCCGAAGGGAAAAATACTTACCTAACAATTACTTTTACAGAGACACTGCTCTGGTTATTTTGCAAACTGATGACGTAAACGCCGGTAGCCAGGCTGTGGCTGATGCGTTCGGTGCTGCCTGCGTTGATCTGCTTCATCATCATGGGCTGACCGAGCACATTGTACACAGTCATGCTATAGTGGGCGTTGTCGCCGTTTTCAATCACAAATTCGTGGTCGGCGCTCCAGACCTTTACGTTCGTCTCAATCGTTTCTTCAACGCCATCATAGGTGAGGTCGATGAAGATGGGCTCGTCCAAGCCGTTGGTCGGGTTGGCTGTGAGGGCTTCGGGTGCCCATTCGCCGTTGCCTGCCGAATGGTATTCAAATTGCTGGAAGCCGTACAAGTCCCATGTCGAGATGTAGTTGATGCCGTCGGGATTCACGTTAGGAAGGATGCCGCCAAACCAGCCGTTATTGCCGGCCACCAGCTCCTTGTAGAAGCTGGCGTACTGGTTGATGCTACCGTAGTCCACGCCGGTCGTCTCGATGCTGGTGGAATAGACGGGACGCTCGTCGTCAGCGTTGGCGAACAACTGGACAAAGTCCATGGGCGACTCGTCGCTCTTGACATAGAAAGCAGAACCGCTGTACTCATCGTTTTCCATGCCGAAGTTGAGCACGGTCGCATAGTCTTCCGAAGTGAAAGTGTGTGCCACTGTGGTGCCGTCGTGGCCGTCGTTGAGGCGGATTCGGAGATAGACATGGTT
>DAIOUZ010000252.1:0-3657 GCA_036759285.1 Candidatus Limiplasma sp.
GTTATCTCCACATTGGCCACGCCAAGGCCATCTGCCTCGACTTCGGCATCGCCGCACAACACAACGGCGTGTGCAATCTGCGCTTCGACGACACCAATCCCACCAAGGAGAACATGGAGTATGTCGATGCCATCAAAGAGGATATCCAATGGCTTGGCTACCAGTGGGGTAACGAATACTACGCCTCCGATTACTTCCAGCAACTCTGGGATTTTGCCATAGAATTGATTAAAAGAGGTAAGGCTTACATCGACGAGCAAAGCTCCGAGGAAATTGCTGCGCAAAAGGGAACACCCACGCAGCCCGGCACCGAAAGTCCTTATCGCAATCGTCCTATCGAGGAGTCGCTCGACCTGTTTTACAAGATGAACAACGGCGAGATTGGCGAGGGCAAGATGGTGCTTCGCGCTAAGATTGACATGGCCAACCCGAATATGCACTTCCGCGATCCCATCATCTATCGTGTCGTGGATACTCCGCACCACCGCACGGGCACCAAGTGGCATGCCTACCCGATGTACGACTTTGCCCACGGACAAAGCGATTATTTCGAGGGTGTCACCCACTCCCTCTGCACCTTGGAGTTTGTGGTACACCGTCCACTTTACGACCTCTTTGTTGACTGGCTGAAGGAGATAAGGGGAGAAGGCGACAACATGGACGACAACCGTCCGCGTCAGACCGAGTTCAACAAGCTGAACCTTAATTATATCCTTTTGAGTAAGCGCAATCTGCTTGTTCTTGTCAACGAGGGTTTGGTGAGCGGCTGGGACGACCCGCGCATGCCCACGATTTGTGGCTTCCGTCGCCGTGGCTACACACCAGGCGGCATCCACAAGTTCATTGACAAGATTGGCTACACCACCTACGATGCCTTGAACGACTTCGCCCTGATGGAGAGCGCCATCCGCGAGGACCTCAACGCCACCGCTACCCGTGTGGCCGCTGTGGTCAACCCCGTGAAGCTCGTCATCACCAACTACCCTGAAGGACAGGTGGAGGAGATGGAAGCCATTAACAATCCTGAGGACGAAACCGCTGGCAGCCACAAGATTGCCTTCAGCCGCGAGTTGTGGATTGAGAAGGAGGACTTCATGGAAGACGCTCCGAAAAAATATTTCCGCATGACCCCTGGCAATGAGGTTCGTTTAAAGAACGCCTATATCGTGAAATGCACTGGCTGCAAGAAGGACGAAAACGGCGAGGTCGTAGAGGTTTATGCCGAATACGACCCCGATACGAAGAGCGGCATGCCGGGTGCCAACCGCAAGGTGAAAGGCACTATCCACTGGGTGAGCTGCGGGCGTTGCCTCGAAGCCGAGGTGCGCATGTACGACCGTCTCTGGAAGGTGGAGAACCCACGTGATGAATTGGCTCGTCTGCAAAACGAAGGCAAGACCTCACTGGAAGCCATGAAGGAAATGATGAATCCCAACTCGTTGGAGGTGCGTCCTGTGTGCTACGTGGAGGAATTCTTGGCCGATGCCAAGCCGCTCGACCACTTCCAGTTCCAGCGCATCGGCTATTTCACCGTCGACAAGGACAGCACAGCCAATCATCTGGTCTTCAACCGCACGGTGGCGTTGAAAGACACTTGGGCAAAAACGACAATGTAATTTGTAATCATCTTGAATTCATTGTTTTTTGTGGAGACGGAGTGCACACCGTCTCCACATTTTTATGTCTTTGATTTTCAACATAAATTGCCATTAATTATACACGAATTTTCAGAAATTATATTCGTGAAAAATTTGTAGTTCATTTCTGATAATTCGTGTTTTTCTTCTTTTTTTCTCTCACTATTCATTTTTTCCCTATTTTTGCCCCTGCCATTCCGGGAGAAATCGGAACGGCCAGAGAAAGCGCATTCTTCGCTTTGTTCCTCGAAAGTGAATCTAGGCAATTCGCATAAGAAGGAGGTTAAGAGAAGAGGTTGCTTTTGCTGTTGTGTTGCGTTTCACAAACTCAACATAAACAGCGGAGCAGTACCTTTATTCATATTTTCCTTCTTATGGGAGCCTAGACCCAACTTTCGGAAATAAGGATAAGTTTGGGAGGCTCCGCTCTGCAGTCTTTTTCATAACTGCTCATTCGAGCCAAAGGGCAAAAATGGTTTCAAAACATGCGAAACATAAAGACAAAGAAGAAACTGAAAATGTTGGCAATGGTAATGACATTGTCTATTCCGATGGCAGCAACTGCTCAAGGCGGTTTGTTCCAACGCGGCGAGGAACCTGCGGGACCTCAGAACAGCGTTGCGACATCCTTGACCAACCAAGCCTTTGGCAATCCCTTTGACGGAAGCATTGTCACCAATCAGACTTTCGGCAATCCGACCGATGGCGTGAATGTCACCAACCAAACCTTTGGCGCACCGCTTGGAAGTGGGCTATTCACCCTGCTTTTGGCCAGTGCAGGCTATGCAGCAATAAACAAACAAAAGAAACAACAAAAGTAAAAAGGAGAAAATAAAATGAAGAAAATCAGTATGATTCTGATGGCTTTTGCATTGGCCATGATGATGTCGCAATGCAAGAAAAACGAAGGACAACCGACTTCCAACGATGAGGTCGTGACCATCACTCTTGATGTGAAACAAAACAACGGTTCAAAAGTGGTGGTGAATCCCAATACGGGCACGGTCGATTTTGAAACTGGCGACAAGATTTATGTGGGCAGTGGTAGCAAATATGTCGGATTCTTGACTCACAATGGCACCAATTTCAGTGGCAACATCACCAACCCGACTGAAAACCAACCTTTGCAGTTCTATTTCCTCGGCAATGTAACCCCACAAGAAACCCTTTCCGTTGGCACAACGGAAGAATGTTCTGTCATCATCAGTGACCAGACGGAGCACTTGCCAGTGATTTCGTGTGCTGCATCCAACGAGAATTATGTTTCAGGTTTAACGACCTACTCTGCCCATCTGCTGAACAAGTGTGCTTTGGTGAAGTTCAATGTAACTACGCCTTCAAATTCACCAATATGCGTTACTGGAATGAAAAACAAAGTGACGGTGGATTTCACGCAAAACACAATGACACCCAGCAAAGATGGCGAAGGCGTGATTATGTTGCCTGCTGGAAGTGGCGAGAATGTTGAGAAATGGGTTATCTTGCTGCCGCAAGAGGCTTTGGAGGAAGGAGGGGAGGGATCGGTTTATTCAGAGAGCGGGTCTTGTTTTGGAATACGCCCAGAGATTCCTGCAATTACTGAAAATGGTTATTTGGCAGAGGGCATTTCTTTGACAATTGGATGTGGTAGTATTCCTGTTGGTGCAATAAAAGGCTTGTTTTCGGTAAGTGATACAAAGCAAGTCTATTTCTCAAAAGGTAATCTGCAATATCAAGCAAACACAAATACTTGGCGTTTTGCGGAACTTCAATGGAATTATGTTGGAGGTACTTTATCAGATGGATATAATTACGGAAATGTTGGTGGAAGCAGTAACAACAGTATTTCATCCACATATAGTGGGTGGATTGATCTATTTGGTTGGGGAACAAGTGGTTATAATCATGGAGCAGAGTGTTATCAGCCTTGGTCAATTAGCAGTAGTTATAATCATTATTATGCGTATGGTTTCTTTAATTTTAATCTAGGGATTGTCGTATAATTCTAGATTTATGACTTACCTTGTTGATTGTGTTTATG
>DAIOUZ010000253.1:0-3611 GCA_036759285.1 Candidatus Limiplasma sp.
GATCCGTACCACGGGCCAGAGCCTCTTGGACTATGTGCCTTACGGCGCCACCACCGAGGGCTTCGGCGGCACCTTTGCCACGCAGGAGAACTTCCGCATCATGCGTAAGGCCTTGGACGAAGTGGGCGAGGAGGTAGGCCGTTACATCCGCCTCTGCAACTACTGCTCGGGTCTCTGCATGCCCGAAATCGCCATCATGGGCGCTTTCGAAGGCCTCGACGTCATGCTGAACGACGCCCTCTACGGCATTCTGTTCCGCGACATCAACATGCAGCGCACCCTCATCGACCAATATTTCTCCCGTATCATCAACGGTTTTGCCGGCGTCATCATCAACACCGGCGAGGACAACTACCTCACCACCGCCGATGCCGTGGAGGCCGCCCACACCGTGCTCGCCTCTGACTTGATCAACGAGCAGTTGGCATTGTTAGCCGGTCTGCCCGAGGAGCAGATGGGCTTGGGTCACGCCTTCGAGATGGACCCGATGCTCGAGAACGGCTTCCTCATGGAACTCGCGCAGGCACAGATGACCCGCGAGATCTTCCCCAACGCGCCGCTGAAATACATGCCGCCCACCAAGTTCATGACGGGCAACATCTTCCGTGGCCACATCCAAGACGCGCTGTTCAACATCATCGGCATCTGGACGCACCAAGGCCTGCAACTGCTGGGTATGCCCACCGAGGCCATCCACACGCCGTTCATGAGCGACCGTTACCTCTCCATCGAGAACGCCCGCTACATCTTCAACAACATGAAGGACATCGGCGAGGAGATGGAGTTCAAGGAGGGTGGCATCTGCCGTCAACGCGCCCACCTGGTGCTCGACAACACCATCAAGCTGCTTGAGGAACTCGTCAAGGAAGGCCTGTTCACCGCCTTGGAGAAAGGTATCTTCGGCGATGTGAAACGCCCGAAGAACGGCGGCAAGGGCTTGGCTGGCGTGACGCTGAAGAGCGAGAATTATTTGAATCCGTTTGTTGAACTAATGAAAGGGAAGAAATAATGAGTGAAGGTTTGTATTCAATGGAGGCCAAGGATTACGACAAAACCCTAGACCTCACCAAGATAAAGCCCTACGGCGACACCATGAACGACGGCAAGATGCAGTTGAGTTTCACCTTGCCCGTGCCTTGCGGCGCAGAAGCCATCGAAGCGGCCAAGCTGCTGCTGAAGAAGATGGGACTGGAAAACCCCAGCGTGGTGTATTACAGGGAACTGACGCCCGGTTTCACCTTCGTCAACTGCTACGGTAGTTGCACGCACACCGTCGACTATTCGACCATCTATGTGCCGAAGGTGGAATCCACGACGATGGACATGTACGAGACCGACAAGTACATCAAGGAGAACATCGGCCGCAAGATCGTCATCGTCGGCGCCTCGACGGGTACCGACGCCCACACCGTGGGTATCGATGCCATCATGAACATGAAGGGCTATGCCGGCCACTACGGACTGGAGCGCTATGAGATGATTGAGGCCTACAACCTCGGCTCGCAGGTGCCCAACGAGGAGTTCATCGCCAAGGGCATCGAACTCCATGCCGACGCCCTGCTCGTCTCGCAGACGGTCACCCAGAAGGATGTCCACATCAAGAACATGACCGAGTTCATCGAGTTGATGGAGGCCGAGGGGTTGCGCGACAAGATGATTTGCTGCTGTGGCGGTGCCCGTATCACCCACGAATTAGCCAAGGAACTCGGTTTCGACGCCGGCTTCGGCATGAACACCTACGCCGACGATGTGGCTTCGTTTGTGGTTCAAGAAATGGTGAAGCGTGGAATGAAATGATTGTGTAAAATGTGTTGTTTTATAAAGTTGTACTTTACAAATCAACGCGAAATGTAAAGTTGTACTTTCGAAATCAACACAAAAACTGTGGATTAAAAAGCATCAAGAAAATGAAGTATTGTAGATCAACCATATTAATCGTCATGTTCGCAATCTGCGCTTTTGGTATGTCTTCTTGCGCAATTGTAAGGGGCTTAATGACTGATGGCAAGAATGGTCCCAATATTTTCAGTTTCGAGAAACGCGAAGTTGACACCATCGCCAATGGCGAAGTGGCATACCGGTTTCCTGTTGCCCAAAAGAAAGCCGATTGGATTGACACTTTACACTTCTACAATGAACCGCATGGTTGCAAAAGCATGACTGTTTTGGAGGCATTGAACGAGAAAAGCCGTACGCAGGGAATACTCATCATACATAACGACAGCATCGTTTATGAGAGGTATTGGGGCGATTTTTCATCCGACCGTATGGCTACCATCTTCTCCGTATCCAAATCCATCACATCGCTCATGTGCGGCATTGCGGTTGACGATGGTTATATCCACAGCATTGATGATCCCGTTACCGATTATTTGCCGGAATTGAAGAAGGAAGACCCAATGTGGCAGAAACTGACTATCCGTCATCTGTTGGATATGAAGAGCGGACTTGATTTCGACGACACCTATGACTTTAGCCTGAAAGATTTGAAGTACCTTAACGCAATGGCAAATTTGAATTATGGGCACAATCTGATGAAGCAGATTCGTGGTTTGAAATTCCGTTGCGAGCCAGGCACTTCACGTCGCTATGAGAGCATGACGGCGGCGATTCTCGGTGTTGTCATCGAACGTGCTTCGGGCAAGCGTTACGCAGACTATGTCAGCGAAAAAGTTTGGAAGCCGCTCGGTATGGAGTCGCAGGCTTTAATCAACATAGACAGCCGCAAACACGATATGGCGCACACTTTCGGAGGTTTAACGACCACCATAAAAGACCTTGCAAAGATTGGCCGTCTCTATCTTAACAACGGCATGTGGGATGGCAAACGTATTGTAAGCGAGGAATGGATACGTCAAACTTCCGAATTTGATGACAGTACTGTCGGCTATCATTTCAATTGGTATAACATAAACTACGAAGGTTATGTCAGGCCGCAGTATTCCGGCTATTACGCATTGGGCATCTGCAATCAGGTGCTTTATGTCAACCCATACAAAAACCTTGTAATGGTAAGAATCGGGTTATCTAACAACGGCTGCGCTGTTCTTCCTGTGCTGTTTGAACAGTTAAGTGATTCGTGGCCAACAGAATAAAACGCAAAATGATAAATTAGTAGAAAATCAAACAATTCAATAATTAAACAGTTAAACAATTCAACGATAAACAATCAACAATTAAACAACAACATCATGGACAAAAATGAAATGAGAGAAGTGATCGCCAAACGTGCTGCAAAAGAATTGCACGACGGCGATGTTGTCAATCTGGGTATTGGCATTCCGACTTTGATCCCCAACTACCTTCCTGAAGGTGTCACCGTGACCCTCCAGACCGAGAACGGTGCCATGGGCATGGGCCCGACCCCCGAAGAAGGCAAGGAAGACAAGAACCTCATCAACGCTGGTGGTGGCGCCATCACGCTGCTGCCTGGCGCCTGCACCTTCGACTCGGCCACTTCGTTCGCCATCATCCGTGGCGGCCATGTGAACGTGTCGTTCCTCGGTGCCTTGCAAGTGGATGAGAAGGGCAACCTTGCCAACTGGATCATCCCTGGCAAGATGGCTCCCGGTATGGGCGGCGCCATGGACCTCGTCGTGGGTGCCAAGCGC
>DAIOUZ010000254.1:0-1989 GCA_036759285.1 Candidatus Limiplasma sp.
CAGATGGTAATAGTTAGCCAGTTTTTCAACAATTTCCTTTTGGGTTAGTGGGCCTTTTTCATTAAGGATGGACAGTACTTGATACTTTAACTTGCCGTGGTCTATTTTTTCCATGTTTTGTTGTTGTTTTGGATTATCGCTGCAAATATAATGGTTTTTCATGCATAAGCTTGCTGCAATGCTTTTTTATTCAGGCATTACAAGCCCACCATCCAACCGAATACAAATCTCAAACTCAAACTCGCTCACATAAACAAGGTCGTAGAGGCTGAAATGTCGGTTGTCATAAAGGTTGTGGAAAGGATAGACAAGGTGCATGTCCTTCGACCATTCGTAATCCAATCCCTCGTTCCAATTGTCGTTTTCATCGGCCATACCGAGCCATTCTGCAAGGCTTTTGTGTGTCGTCATGTTTCCGTTCTGGTTCCATCCCAGGCTCCACGAGCAGCCCTCTGTGGAATACATCTGGTCGTAGCCGCCTTGGGTCATCACTTCCCACATCGTTTCCGCTCGCTCGGTTTGGATGGGATGCGCTTTGGGGTAGGTATAACCTAACTTCAGCTTCCCTTCAACTTCAAGGTCACCGATGCCATCATAGAGTTTCATCATACCTTCGTAGATGGCTTTCGTCTTGTTGAAGAGGGCAATGGCTGCTGCCTTTATCCTGTCGTTGAAATCCGACAACAGCCTCTTGCTTTCCTCGTCATACTGCATCAGTTCGCGCAGTATCATCCAACGATGGTGCAGCGCATTCTTGATGATGCTTTCCTCTTCGACTTGTTTCCCGTGCTCATACTCATCCAAGATGATTTCTTCCAGCATCACGATGCGAGGATCTTCAAATGCTTCTTTGGTATTCATCTTGCATGTCAGTTAAACCCGTTTGCAGCTGCTTCCAGCATTTTCTTGTTAATCCTTGTGTATCTGTTCACTTGCTTCGTCGTCATGCTGCCTGAAGCGTTTTCCAGTTGTTCACCCAATTCCTCTGCTTTTTCCAACAGCTTTGCATATTGCGTCATTGCATCCATATCGCCTGAAGCAATTCTCTTCAAACAAGCGATGTATCTGTCAACATAGTTCTCATAAGCATCGAGCACTTTGTCCCAATCGTTTGTGGCTGTTACTTGACCTCTGCCTTCTATGATTTCACAAGCCGAGGTGATTTTGAAGGTAAGCTTACCTTTCGCTTTGTCTTCAGCAGGGTCAGTGTCCCAACGGATGATACCGATTTCGCCAGGTTGGAGTTTCATAAGGTCGAGTATGTCATTGCTACTGTATGGCCCCAGAAGCCCCGTGGCTGTCGCTGAACGTTTGTCTACCAATTTGCCGTCCTTGTCAAAGGTTTCCAATCCGAATCCCACTTTGCAGTAGGCTCTTCCATCCGAGTAGGTGTCGTTGAATCTTGCCACTGTCATACTTTCATCCCATGGAAAAGGCATGCCAGTACGCCTCAACTCCACATTCCAGAGCGACCATCTTCCTTCTGTGGCAATGATTTCTTTTTCGACCACCTCGAAATATCCGCTTAGGTTACCTGTGATTTCTGTGGTCTGCGGCGACATGGTAGGGCGTTTGTTTCCACTGCAACCGAAAAAGACGAAAGTGAGAACAAAGAGAAGACAAACGAATGTTTTCTTTCTCCTCAACCATAATAAAGGTTTTCGTGGGCAAGTGAGGTGCAGAGCTGTGTTTTCAATATCAAGCGTGTACTTGATGGTGTCTCCTGGTCTCAGTTCATAACGGTCATAAAGCTTGCTCAATCCTAAGACACGGTTGAATTTGGTTGCACAAAGCTGATGCGTGTGGGTACGGTCGTCCACAATGACGACTTGCGGCGGGACATGTGGGTATTCTGTCCAAAATTCAGGTGGCATGGTAAAAGTCCCGTAGTGGATTTCCCATTTGTCTAATGTCTTTTGTTTGTTGTTTCTGCGTTCCATTTCTGTAGTTTTTAATAGTTGTTGGTTTTACTGAAAGCATTGATATATT
>DAIOUZ010000254.1:1999-3579 GCA_036759285.1 Candidatus Limiplasma sp.
TTGGCTAAATTTTCCTCAACAAAGCCATCCCAATCGAATGGCGTGGGCAAAACAAATTGGAAGCCAAGGTTGAAGTCGGTCATGTCGCAAAGTGTTTCGTGCTCAATGGGAAGATGATGGCGTCCGTAGTATGCGTGTTCTTTGATGAGGTTGCCGCCCATCAATGCAAGCTGCTCGTCATGCTGATGTTGTTCTTCTTTCGGCTTGTACCAAATGCCGTGAATCAGACTTTTCTCCGTCCCGTTCACCCAATAGACGGCGATTTCGTTGAAAAGGTTGTCGTCAAAGACCATCTTTCCGATGCGTGTCTTTGCCTTGCTACAGACTGCAT
Source organism: Candidatus Limiplasma sp. (assembly GCA_036759285.1). GTDB lineage: Bacteria > Bacteroidota > Bacteroidia > Bacteroidales > F082 > Limimorpha. Next base: position 2,331 of record DAIOUZ010000254.1, read on the forward strand.
GAAGAAAGGCTTGAAGGTCAATACGAGCTTGTTGGTCAGTTGTGTAACTATCACCAAGAGCCTCGTAAAGCACATCGATCAGGCTTTGGTAATAGGCAAAGGCTTCCTTTCGTGCCTTGCAGAGGTCGGCATCCTCGAAGGTTTTGTTGATGCTGCAAAGATTGTCTTTCTTTGCTTCGTGATAGTTCGCGTTGTGCATTTGTCCTTTCCAGAACAACCCATGCACGAGGTAATGTGATTTCTTTTTGTCCATAGCGGTGTTGTTTGGATTTCGGTGCAAAACAACACCTTTACTCTGCCAAAAACAGGCAAAGTAGAAATCGTTTTTCAAATAATCGCTTATTTCTGTATCAAGCCGATTCGTTTTTATGTTTTGGTCCCATCCTCTGCCATCCGTATAGGCCCTTAGTTAGGAAAGCATCAGTTGCTCATTGGGGAATTGTTTTGGTTTTCAGAAAAAACAGAAAAATGACATTTTCTAGGCAAATCAAGTCTGTTTTTTGAAAAATTAGGTGGTTTTGGACTGAAAAGTGACATAAAAAGGCTGATTCGTTTGCCAATCGCCTGCGGTAACCTCAGTAATTTTGCAGCTCTAAACAACACCTTTATGAGCAACCAACCACAAGTGACCTTGGCTCCGTTGGAGCCTGACGACAAGGAGCAGTTCATCCTCGACAACCAATGGGCGTTTAAATATGGCGCTACACAAGAGTTTGGGATGCGTGACGACCATTTCGAGGAAGACGGCGAAATCATCTCACATGACACCATAGAGCAGTCCATCAACAACGGCAAGGCTTATCGAATCCTATTGGACGGCGAGAAGGTCGGCGGTGTGGTCATTTCCATAGATGAAGCCTTTCTTCGTGGCGAACTGGAATTGTTGTTTGTGAAACCCGATGTCCACAGCAAAGGCATTGGTTATGCGGCATGGTGCCTTATCGAAAAGATGTATCCTGAAATTATTGTTTGGGAGACTTGTACGCCCTATTTCGAGAGGCGCAACATCCACTTTTATGTCAACAAATGCGGCTTCCACATCGTGGAGTTTATGTGGAAAGATGACGAGATGTTTAGGTTCCAAAAAGTGATCCGAAAATAATAAGTAGATGAGCAGATTTAGTTTACATAATCAATTTACTGAGATTCCCTTGCAGGGAATGGAGTTTATTCGTTTTTTTACATACGGCGGCCTGTAGAGCTTACGAATAGTCAACTTGTTTATGCCGCCGCTTAATAACTATGACTT
>DAIOUZ010000255.1:0-2630 GCA_036759285.1 Candidatus Limiplasma sp.
GCATTACCCTGTGCCGTCTTCGCATAAAGTGGTGAGTTTCTTGCCCTTGTCGCATATCTATGAGCGTTCGGTGCTTTACACCCATCTCTATCTCGGCAACTCGACTTACTATGTGGAGAACTTCGGCACCATCATGCGCGACATCGCTGACGTGAAGCCTGAACATTTCACCACCGTGCCGCGTGTCATTGAAAAGGTGTATAACGGCATTGTTCGCAAGGGCGAAAAGCTTAAGGGTGCGAAAAAACGGATCTTCCTATGGGCTTTTAAGTTGGCCGAACGTTATGATGAGACGGAAACGAAAATCAATAGAACCTATCGTTTTAAGCTGTATTGGGCTAATAGGTTGGTTTTTAAGGATGTGAGAAAAGCTTTCGGTGGCCGTTTGGAGTTCATCATCTCGGGCGGTGCCAGCTTGCAACCGCGCTTGGTGCGTTTGTTTGCCGCCATGGACATCCCGATCATCGAAGGTTATGGCCTGACCGAAACCTCGCCTGTGATTTGCACTAACAGCATCGCTTTGGGCATCATCAAGGCAGGAACGGTGGGTGTGCCATGCGATAGCGTAACTTTCAAGATTGACCCAGAGACAGGAGAGATTCTTGTGAAGGGCTCGGCTGTGATGAAGGGTTATTACAAGGACGAGGAGCAAACCAAAATCGCCATCGACGAGGAAGGCTACTTCCACACGGGCGACATTGGCGAGTTTGACGAGGACGGCTTGCTGAAGATCACGGGGCGCATGAAGGAAATCTTCAAGGACTCGATGGGCAAGTACATCTCTCCAGCGCTGATTGAGAACCGCTTCTTGGAATCGCCGTTCATCAACAGCATCATGGTGGTGGGCGAGAACCAGAAGTTTGCCGCCGCCTTGATTGTGCCTAACTTCGAGCATTTGAAGACCTGGTGCGAGGAGAACCACATTCCTTATACCACCAATGCGGAAATGATTAAGGTTAAGGCTGTTGATGACCGCTTCCGCAAGGAAGTTGAGAGCTACAACAAATTCTTCGGCGACTACGAAAAGATCAAGCGTTTCGAGCTGCTCGACCGCGAGTGGACCATCGAAGACGGCGAGATGACCCCCAGCCTGAAAATCCGCCGCAAAGCCATCGCCGAACATTTCCAGAGTTTAATTGACGGGATGTTTGCAGAGTAAGATTTCAAATCCGTTTTTTAAAGATTTGCACTTTGGAAAAAGCAGTTTTTATATAAAATCGCACTTCATAAAGTGCAATTTTTGATTATTTTTTCACTTCGAGGAGTGCAATATTGGAAATTGTTCCTATTTTTGCCAAAAAATTCAATTATGGAGACCTTGTTTGATTCATTTCGTATTGCACTCGAACTGACTCCAAAGGGATATGTCAGATCGTTTCACGACAAAATCAATTGGAACAACCGCCTTATTGGATTATTGGGGCAAAAAGGTGTAGGTAAATCCACGCTGTTACTTCAGCATATCCAGCGGTTTGACAACATCGAGGAAACGCTTTATGTCCAGGCCGACGACTTCTATTTCGCAGGTCATGGCTTGTTTGAATTGGCCTACGATTTCTTCAAACGTGGCGGCAAACGGCTCTATATCGACGAAATCCACAAGTACAAAGGTTGGTCGACAGAAATCAAAATGATTTATGACAAGTTGCCGTCACTTTCGGTGGTCTATTCTGGCAGTTCGCTTTTGGCGTTGAGGAAAGGCGGTTCGGCCGATTTGAGCCGAAGGGCCATAGAATACACCATGCCAGGGCTTTCCTTCAGAGAATACCTCAACATCGCCAACGGATGGAGTCTTAAAACAGCAAGCCTCGAAGACATTTTGAAAGGCCATGTTGATTTTCCTTACGGCGAGCATAGACCGCTAAAATACTATGAGGAATATCGCAAAAAGGGGGTGTATCCTTTCTTTTCGGAGGATGATTTTCTGTTGCGCTTGAAGCAGGCTGTCAATGAGACCGTCGAGCACGACATTCCGAATTATGCAGAAATCCCTGTTGCCTCGGCTGGAAAGTTGAAAAAACTCATGTACGTGCTTGCCAATAGTGTGCCTTTCAAGCCCAATTATTCGAAACTGGCTCGCGATCTTGAAATTGGGCGCAACCAGCTTCCAGACTATATTGAATACCTGACTTCGTCGCAGTTGTTCAACACATTGCCTGAAAAAGGCAGGGGAGATGCCCTGCTGCAAAAGGTGGAAAAACTCTACCTGAACAACAGCAATATCGCTTTTGCCGTTTCCGGCACCAAACCCACCGAAGGTACCATGCGCGAAACCTTGTTTCTCATGTGGATGCAAGAGGCATACAAAGTGACCTCTTCTAAAATCTCCGATTTTGAGATTGACGGAATTACTTTCGAGGTGGGTGGAAAAAACAAGAACGGCAAGCAGGTGAAAGAGGCTGAAACAGCCTATTTGGTGAAAGACAACATCGAATACGCCTTTGGCAATTCTGTTCCTATTTGGATGTTTGGGTTTGTGTATTGATGGTGATTGACGGAATGTTTGCAGAGTAAAATTAGCAGTGCTATTTTACGTGGCTGCTTTTTTTGTATTTTTGCGGAATAATTTACAAACACATTATGTCTGAACTACCCGCAATATTCTCTGACCTTGCCTTGATATTGGTTAC
>DAIOUZ010000255.1:2640-3550 GCA_036759285.1 Candidatus Limiplasma sp.
ACTTTTTAAATGGATGAAACAGCCTTTGGTGTTGGGCTATATCATTGCTGGTCTGCTCATTGGGCCATACTTTCCTTGGTTTCCTGTCGTTATCGACCACAACAGTGTGGAAATATGCAGTGAAATTGGTATGGTCTTCTTGCTGTTTGCCATCGGCCTGGAATTCAGCTTCAAGAAACTAAAGAAACAGGCTGGAACGGTGGGCATCACCGCCTTGACGGAGTTGGTTTCGATGTGCCTCATCGGCTTTGTGCTCGGCAAACTGCTGGGCTGGTCGCAGATGGACAGCATCTTCCTCGGTGCCATGCTTTCCATGTCGTCGACAACGATTATCGCTAAAGCTTTCGATGATTTGAAGATGAAAGGAGAGCGTTTTACGAGTAGCGTCATCGGTGTTTTGGTGGTTGAGGACTTAGCCGCCATTTTGATGATGGTTATGCTTTCCACCATGGCGGTCAGTGCGGCCTTGGATGGTAGAGAACTGATGATGAGCGTGTTGAAGCTCGTTTTCTTCCTTTTGGTTTGGTATGTTGGCGGTGTGTTCATCATCCCAACCATACTGAAATGGGCGCGGAAGTTCATGTCGGAAGAGACGTTGACCGTGTTCTCTGTGGGTCTGTGCTTCTTCATGGTTTGGCTGGCCAACAAGGCGGGTTTCTCTTCGGCTTTGGGTGCCTTCATCATGGGCTCCATCTTGGCCGAAACACTCGAGGCTGAGTTGATACACAAACTCACCACGCCTATCAAGAACCTGTTTGGTGCGGTGTTCTTCGTCTCGGTGGGTATGATGGTCAATCCGACCATTTTGGTGCAGTATTGGTGGCAGATTTTGGTCATCACGGTGGTGGTGGTCGTGCTGAAGTCGCTGAGCTCGGGCATGGGCATGTTGTTCTCGGGCGACAATCTCCAC
>DAIOUZ010000256.1:0-3526 GCA_036759285.1 Candidatus Limiplasma sp.
AAAACACTTGCGCGTAACGAAATTAGTTGTACTTTTGCAGCCGCATTCGGAAACGGATGATGTCGAGTGGTGTAATGGCAGCACTGCAGATTTTGGTTCTGCCTGTCAAGGTTCGAATCCTTGCTCGACAACTTGAGGTGGAAGAAAAGACCTGCTACTTTGAGTAACAGGTTTTTTTATTTGAAGTTTGGAGAGAAACTACAGATTGCACAGATTAAGCAGATTGTAGTACGGAAATTTTGCAGCCAAGGCTGCGGATTTGTACAGATGAGGGGAGAAAGTTGTGAATCTGTATCAATTGGATGCTTGCATCCTTATAATTTTGAATTGGATCTGTATTATCTGTTGAATCTGTAGTTAAATGATAACCAATGATAAATAAAGAACAATTAGTAATCCTCTGTGAAGAAGCCCTCGCCGGCACCGACCGCTTTTTGGTTGAAGTGAAGGTGAAGCCCAACAACGTGATTGAGGTCTACGTGGACTCCGACACGGCCGTCAACATCGACCATTGTGCCGAACTGAGCCGCTACATCAACGAGAAACTCGACCGCGATGTGGAAGACTACGAGTTGACTGTGCTCTCTTGGGGCCTTTCGGGTGCCTTGAAGATGGACCGCCAGTTGCAGAAGTATGTGGGCAAGGACGTGGAAGTGAAGACGAAAGAGACGGGTAAGATGCAAGGCAAGTTGGTGAGCTTTGATGCCGAAAAGGTGGAGTTTGCTCCAGCGCCTAAGAAATCCTCGAAGAAGAAACCCGCAGAGGAACCCACCAACCTGTTCTTTGAACGCAAAAAAGTGGAAATCAAACCCGCAATCATATTCTAAATGACGGCCCTTCGACAGGCTCAGGGGCCTGCAAAAGACTCGGTCGTTGAGCCTGTCGAAACGCCGACCACAATAAATAGATTCAATAATAAACAATCAACATAATAAAATGGATAACTACAAATTAGTAGAAACTTTCTCAGAATTCAAGGAATTCAAGAACATTGACCGCGAAGCCATGATGCGCATCATCGAAGATGTGTTCAGAGGGATGTTGAACAAGAAGTTTGACACCGACACCAACGACTTCATCGACATCATCGTGAATGTCGACAAGGGCGACTTCGAAATCTACCACAACCGCACTGTGGTTGAGGATGACGAACTGACCGACCCGCTACGTGAAATCAAGTTATCGGATGCCATCAAGATTGAGCCCGACTTCGAAGTGGGTGAAGAGGTGAACGAGGAGCTGCGCATTGAGAATTTCGGTCGCCGTGACATCCTCGCCTTGCGCCAAAATCTTCAGACCAAGGTCTCTGAGTATGAGAAGGAAAACATCTTCCAGAAATACAAGGAGAAAGTGGGTGAAATCATCACCGCTGAAGTGGCTCATGTGTGGAAACGCGAAATTGTGGTTATCGACGACGAGAATATTGAGCTGATTTTGCCTAAGATAGAGCAGATCCCAAGCGATCTTTATAAAAAAGGTGACACCATCCGTGCCATCGTGAAGAGCGTGGAAAGTGTCAACGGCTCGCCGGTGGTCACGCTTTCACGTACTTCCGAGATCTTCTTGCAGCGTCTGCTCGAAGCTGAGGTGCCTGAGATTTACGATGGCCTCATCACCATCAAGAAGATTGTCCGTGAGCCCGGTCAGCGCGCCAAGGTGGCTGTGGAGTCGTATGACGACCGCATCGACCCCGTCGGCGCCTGCGTCGGTATGAAGGGTACGCGTATCCATGGCATCGTCCGCGAGCTGCGCAACGAGAACATTGACGTCATCAACTGGACCTCCAACCCGACATTGCTTATCACCCGTGCCTTAAGTCCTGCCAAGATCACCAACATTATCTTCAGCAGCGACAACACCATGGCCAATGTGTATATGGAGAACGACCAAATCAGTTTGGCTATCGGTAAGGGTGGCTACAACATCAAACTTGCTGGTAAGCTCACAGGTTATGAAATCGACGTTTACCGCAACAGTGAGGCTGACAATGCCGAAGAGGATGTCGACCTGCAAGAGTTTGCCGATGAAATCGACCAGTGGGTCATCGACTCACTCATCAAGATGGGTTGCGACACCGCCAAGAACGTGCTGTCGTACACTCCCGAAGAGGTGGCCAACCGTGCCGACCTTGAGATTGAGACGGTCAAGGATGTGTTCCGCATCCTGAAGGCTGAATTTGAACAAGATGCCGAATGATGCTAAGGCATTATAAATAAACGAGAAACAAAGAGAAAGAAACTATGTCCGAAGAAACTAATTTTTCAATTCGATTGTCGAAAGCGGCAAAAGAATTCAATGTGGGAAAGGACACCATCGTGGAATTCCTCGCCAAAAAAGGATTCCAAGTTGATCCCTCTCCCAACACGAAGCTCACGGCAGACATGTATGCGCTGCTGGTGAAGGAATATCAGGGCGAGAAGGATGTGAAGAATGAGGCCATGAAATTGGGTAACCTCTCATACAAAGGGGGTAGTGTTTCCGTTGAATCGGCATTGCAATCGCAAAAAGTCGTCGAAGAAGAGGATCACGAGGAAGTGATTATCCGAACGACCACTATATCATCGCCAATGAAGAAAACGGCTAAGCCGACGGTTGAGGCTGAGCCGGAAAAGGTTGAGGCGAAGGAAGAGAAGCCAAAACAAGAAGTGCAGGATACTCCAGCGAAGGCAGAACCCGAAAAGGTTGAGGCCGAAAAGAAGGAGGACAACGCTTCCAGCATTTCTTTGAATATCGTTGGTAAAATCGACCTCGAGCCGAAACCTCGTCAAGAGAAGAAAAAGGACAAGAAACCTGAAAAGCCGGCTCAACCTCAGGAAAAGAAACAGGAGAAGCCACAGCAGCAGAAACCTGTGGAAAAGAAGAAGGAAGAACAGGCCAAGGTTGTGCCTGCCAAGGAGGAAGAGAAACCTGCCGAGCCAAGAGTCATTCGTTTGGAAGCTCCCAAACTGACGGGTCCTACCGTCTTGGGTACTTTGGAATTGCCCGTGGAGAAAAAAGGTGGCAAGCCCGGTGAGTCGAAGAAAAAGAAACGCAAACGCATCATGGGTGGCAAGCCTGAAGGTTCGTCTGAGAACCCGACCGGCCCGAACGTGAATGCTGGCGGCAACGGCAAGAAGTCTGATGGCAAAGGTGGCAAGGGTCAGAAACCGCAAGGTGGCGACAATGCCAACAAGAAAAACCAGAAGGACAACGCAAAGCTGAGCAAGAAAGATAAGAAAGGCAAACGCGAAGAGAAGCCCGAACTGACCGAAGAGGAAATTTCGAAGCAGATTAAGGACACTTTGGCACGCCTCGCTCCTATGGGCAAGTCGAAGACCTCCAAACACCGCCGCGAGAAACGTCAGGCTGTGGCAGGCACTATGATGGAGGAGATGATGCGTCAGGAGGAGGACAAGAAAGTGCTGAAGGTGACTGAGTTCGTCACCGCCAACGAGTTGGCAACCATGATGAACGTGCCCGTGGTGAAGGTCATCGGCACCTGCATGAGCCTCGGTATGCCGGTCTCCATCAACCAGCGTCTTGACGC
>DAIOUZ010000257.1:0-843 GCA_036759285.1 Candidatus Limiplasma sp.
AAAGAATATTGTCTTGGAAGACTATAAGACGCGCATCATTACCATACTTATAAAAAGTATTATCAACAATGTTAACATTCTCGGTGTCACCACGCAAAAAGATACCACCGCCACCCCATCTCCTGTTATAGTTGGCAAACACACAGCCTCGGATATCTATATTCTTACCTCGACGAATGTCCAAACAGGTAGTTGTCAGGTTGCTTGCTTGAACCTCCACGTTGTGAATAACAAGCGATTTGACATTATAGCATTTAATCAGGTAAGATGTGTTGTGGGCTATCTTGCTCAACGACGTTCCTTCTGTTTCAGACTTTGAAATGCAGGTCTGAATCGTGAGGTCTTGAATGCGAACGCTTATCGGGCGAAAATGATTGCTGGTATCTTCTCCCTGAAAATTGAAAATCGAATCATCATCATAATTAATGAAGCCATCACTTTCATCAATAATCAATTTGGTTTTCCCCATGCCAGCACCCTTGATGACAATGTCATGGTCATAAAACATAATGCCATAGTCAAGTATGAAATCACCTTCGACCAACTCTATAACAATTTCTTGTTTTGTTGCATCTATTGTAGTTTCGAGCCATGAAGGTAGTGAGTAGTGTTTAAATCGCGCTGCGTTGATGTGAATTGACATAATAATTAGATTGTTGTTAAACTGTTTCTAAGCAATAATATGTTATTCAATCGTGAACTGTCCCTCGTATTCGTTAAGTAACTGCGAGGTAATGACGATGGTGTAGTTGCCTGCGGGCAGGGCGGACACGTCGATTGTATCGCCGTAGCCGTCCACCTGGGTCAGGATCATCGTCTGGTTCAGGCTGTTGCTGACGATCT
>DAIOUZ010000257.1:892-3507 GCA_036759285.1 Candidatus Limiplasma sp.
AATTACCTGTTCCTCTCCATTACGGTCAGCAAAGCTAAACGTAGGAAACATCATCAGCATAGCTAGAAATGCGATAATTTTTTCATGTTTGTAGATGATATGGTGTTCATAAAATATTGATAAATCATCCGCAAAATTAGTTAGATTAAAATGCCCTGCCAAAAATAACAGTACATAATTAAAGTACACAATATACTGTTTATTAGGATATTATAGAATGTTTGTGTACATGGTGCGATTTTGAGGTGTATTTTTAATGAGTATTTGCGGGTTTATCGCGTGTGTTTGGTATGGTTCGGTCCGAAAGTCATTTTATGACACCACTCATATACTTTTCAATAAACTCCTCAAAGGTCATGCCATGTCCCATTTTTTTCATAATCTGCGTACGGTAGTTGGTAACAGTCTTTGCATTGGTAATGTTCATGCATAGCATGATGATTTGAGGTGAGATGCCTGAACACAGGAGACAGAAATAATCCAGTTCCTTTTGTGTGAGTTTGGGATAATGGGTTTTCACATAGGTGAAGATTCCGTTATACTCACCATCAACCGATGAGCTCATTTTTTCCCAAAAAGAGTCTTTCAGTTCCAAGCTTAAAAATGCCTTGCGTTCATGCATGGACTTGATGAAACTTGATAAAGGGATGATTCTTCTCTGACGGTTTTCGTCATCAGTTCTCATTCTGATGCTATGATACAATTCTTGTATAGCCGACAGCCGCAGAGTGACCAGGCTCGTGACAGAGGTGTCTGTTGTGTTGTGTTTTAAGTCCTCAAGTTGCGCCATGGTACTCTCCAGCTCCTGTTCCATAGCAGCTTTCTCCTGGCGGAATGTTTTATTCGTGCGCCACATCCAATAAACGAGAAGTGAAAAGAGTATCAGCAGCACACCTGCAGCTAAGGAAATCCTCCTGTTACGCTTGAGGATGACGGTGTTTTCTGATTTCTGCCACTGGCTGTCAAAATCCGACTCAATTATCAACAGTTCTTTTGCACGGCTGGAATAGAGTATGTCTCCCAGCAGATCCTTGGAGCGAGCGACGTTGTCGGCGTAACAGCCTTGTTTGCCTTGAGCTTTGGATATTTCTGAGACCAGGTTAAAATAGGACAACGAGTCCACTTCATCCTCGGGAGCGGGCATGACACTCATCACATACTTTGCCGAATCCAGTTTTCCCATCTTAATGAACGACATGGCTGCATAATAGTAGAATTGTGTCTCATCGCAGTAGTCACGGCCATTTCTTAAGACATCCATTGCCAAGGTCTTGGCTTGATCATATTCTTTTTGGAAAAAAAAGACGCCAGCCAATGACATTTCAGAATTGTATTGCTGGGTTGGATTGAACTGTTGGGCCAACTTAATAGCCCACCACAAGTATTGTTTGGCGGAATCAGGGCGACTGTATCCAATCATGGATCCTATTTTTTCCAATGAAGATATGAGAAGCGTTGTGTCATGAAGTGCCTCAAAATAATGGATGGCTCTATTAAGTCTGATAACTGCTGAACTGTCCTCTGAAGATTTATCTAGAAATAAGTCAACAATTCTTAAATTAATGTATCCTAGGTTATAGTAGTCGGTGGTGTCGGCGGTGGCTTCGGCGTGCTTGTAGTAGAGCATGGCGCTGTCGGGGTGGCCGAGTTCTTCCATGACGGCGCCCTTGAAGATGTAGGCGCGGGTGAGTTTTTCGCGTTCGCTGGAGTGAGCGAGGTAGTAGGCCAATGCGCGGTTGATATCGCTGTCGCTGGTGGCCGTGATGTAGCAGCGGTAACGGGCTTGCGTCATCAGCAAGTCGCGGTAGGCGCGGTCGCCCTCGGCGGCGAGGCTGTCGCGACAGACGTCCTCGACGATGGCCAGGGCACTGTCAGGGGCTGAGCGCATCAGGCTGTCGGCCGCCACGAGCCGCCCGTCGTAGCGCGGCGTGCGCCCGCATCCCGCGACCACCGCCATCATGGCAAGCGCAATCGCAACTATCAAAACCGGCAATCGTTTCATGACTGCAAAGGTAAGCAATTATTAGCGATTAGCAATTAGCCCGGGCATCCGCGTCCCTTTTTTTCAAACAACTATATATTTAATAAACGTTGAACAACAGGAACAACGCTTTTCTGTTGGGGCTGCCTCACTCCCAACTATTAACTGTTATCAGGCATGGCCTTGGGCCTCGATTTCCTTGTCGATGGACTCGAACTTGCTGTGCTGGCTCTTGTACTCGGGGACGAACTCCTTCATGGCATAGATCATGGCATGGGTCTCACCACTTGCAGCAAGAGAGATGATGTTCTCTATCTTGGCGCACACGTCCTGGTAGTCGTAGGTCTTCACCTTGGCAATCATGATCTTCTTGTTGACGGTGGCCGTGGTCTTTTCCTTGTCGTTGAGCAGTTCCTCGTAGAGTTTCTCGCCAGGACGCAGACCGATTTCCTCAATCTTGATGTCCACCTCGGGCTTGAGACCCGCGAGGGAAATCATGCGTCGGGCCAGGTCGTAAATCTTGACAGGCTCACCCATGTCGAAGATGTAGATCTCGCCACCGCTGCCCATGCATCCGGCCTCAAGCACCAGCGAGCAGGCCTCGGGGATAGTCATGAAGTAGCGGATAATCTCC
>DAIOUZ010000258.1:0-694 GCA_036759285.1 Candidatus Limiplasma sp.
GTCGATTTCGCTTTGTGGAAAAAGGCCGAGCCCAAGCATATCATGCGTTGGCCTTCGCCTTGGAGTGACGGCTTCCCGGGATGGCACATGGAATGCTCCGCGATGGGTTGCAAATACCTCGGCGAGACCTTTGACATCCACGGTGGCGGCATGGACCTCATGTTCCCGCACCACGAGTCGGAGATTGCGCAAAGTATGGCAGCCAACGGTAAACAACCCGTAGTGTATTGGATGCACAACAACATGATTACCATCGGCGGACAAAAGATGGGCAAGTCGTTGGGCAACTTCATCACCTTGGACGAGTTCTTCAACGGCAGCCACATCAATGCCAAAGGCGAGGAGATGATTGCGCAGCCTTACAGCCCCATGACCATCCGCTTCTTCATCCTTCAGGCCCACTACCGCAGCACCTTGGACTTCAGCAACGAAGCCCTACAAGCCGCCGAAAAGGGCTACAACCGCCTGATGGAAGCCGTGAAAGCTGCCAAGGGCCTGAAAGCCACCGAAGGTGCCGCCAACCTCGACATCCAAAAAATCGTCGATGCCTGCTACGATGCCATGAATGACGACTTCAACAGTCCCATCGTCATCGCCAACCTCTTCGAGGCTGTGCGCATCGTCAACACCGTCAAGGACGGCAAAGCGCAAATCAATGCCGAGGAGCTGGCATTGCTCAACAAGCTGTTCCAAG
>DAIOUZ010000258.1:704-3490 GCA_036759285.1 Candidatus Limiplasma sp.
CCGAAGGCAACGGTGCCGTTGTCGACGGCCTGATGCAGACCATCATCGACATCCGCAAGCAAGCCCGTGCCAACAAGGACTGGGCTACCAGCGACAAGATTCGCGACGAGCTTGCCAAGCTGCACATCACCTTGAAGGACGGCAAAGAAGGCACAAGCTGGATAATGGAATAATACTAACCTAAAAATAGAACGCTATGGCTTATCACTTTAGAAACTTAGTCTTCGAAGGCGGCGGTGTAAAAGGCATCGCTTATGTGGGTGCTTTAGAAGTGCTTGATAATGAAGGCATTCTCAAAAACATCAAGCGTGTGGCGGGCACTTCCGCTGGCGCGATGGTGGCAGTCCTTGTCGGATTGAACTTCACCGCAAAAGAGATTAGCGATATTCTTTGGAACCTCAACTTCCAGAACTTCCTGGATGATTCCTTTGGCTATATTCGCGACACCGATCGTTTCATGAATGAGTACGGATGGTACAAAGGCGATTTCTTCCGCGATTTAATGGCTGGCTTCATCAAAGAAAAAACCGGCGATGGCGAAGCAACATTTAAGGACTTGGCAAAAGCCAAAAAGTATAGAGACATTTACTTGATTGGAGCCGATCTCTCGACAGGTTTCACCAAAGTGTTCTGCAACGCCAACACCCCGGATGTCAAAGTAGCTGATGCCGCCCGTGTCTCCATGTCGATTCCTCTGTTTTTCAGGGCCGTAAATGGCATTAATAACGATGGGCACATCTATGTCGACGGAGGACTCCTCGACAATTATTCCATCAAGGTATTCGACCGTTCCAGCTATGTTTCTAAAGAGAAAAACGAAAGGACAACCGAGTATTACGAAAAGACCAACAAATCGCTGAGCAAAAAACTTGGCGACATCGACAGATATATTTACAACAAGGAGACCCTCGGATTCCGTTTAGACTCAAAGGAGGAGATAGAGAAATTCCTCCATCCGAACATGGTCATGCCCGTAAAGAACGACATCAAATCCCTGTTCTCCTATACCAAAGCCTTAGTCACCACGCTTATCGACTTCCAGAACAACGTGCACCTGCACAGCGATGACTGGCAGCGCACCATCTACATCGACAGTTTGGGCGTCAGCTCCACCGACTTCAGCATCTCCGACTCAAAGAAAAAGAAGCTCGTTGAATCGGGCATTTATCACACTCAAGAATATCTTAAGTGGTACAACAACGACGAGAAGAAAGCCAACAAGTAGTTTTTTTTCGCAATCAAAATATTAACCAATTCACTTTTATTTTATTATGAGAAGCACCTTATCAAGGAAGTGCTGCGGCAAAAAGTTTCTTTTTGCCGTTCTTTTTATCGCCTCAGTCCTTCCCAAGGCTATGATGGCACAACAGTCCTTTTTCAGTTACGACAACCGCACTTTCTTTGAAACGGATATGCGTTTGGGCAAGTATTTTCCTTTCGAGGAGCGCCATGCCTACATGAAGGTGCTTCCCCAATATGGCCTTGATTTGAGGATTGGTCGGCAAACTGATGGACGTGCCCAGTGGGAGAAGGACTTCAACCACCTCTCCTACGGTGCTTTCCTTCGCTTTGAGAAGAACAATGTGGACAGCATCCAGTATAGGGACCGCGATGCCAATGGCTACGAGCGCGAAAGCTGGGTCAAACTCGGCGACTGCTACAGTCTTGGCGGTTTCATCAATGGACATTTCTATCAAGGCAAATACTGGTCATTTGATTACGACATCCTGGGCGGTTTCTCGTTTTGGACAAAACACGGCGACGAGTTCATCGGCTCGGTGGCCAACGTACACCTTGCCATCGATGCCGGTCCGACTTTCATGATTGAGGACAACTTCGACCTTTTGGTGCGTTACCAATTCTCACATTCCTCCAATGCGGCCCTCCGTCTGCCCAACTGCGGCATCAACGTGTTCAGCTGGCTGGTGGGACTGCGTTATCATCCCAACAGCCGTCCCGAGCTGATACCAAAAGAGCAACCGAGACCCAAATTCCAAAAATCTACTTCCATCTTTGCGACGGAATCTGTAGGCCTTTTGCAGACCAACGAATGGATGCGGAGCTATCAAACCGCTGATGGCACCATGGTCAGTGACCTTCCCGACGAACGGCCCTATTACTTTGCCGATGTCATCCAACTCGGTGTGCACCGTCAGTTCCATCCCAAGTTCAGCTACGATGTGGCTTTGGACTTCGGCTGGACCGGCGAGACCAAACGCATGTACGAGAAGGCGCATCAGATGTTTGGCGACGGACATGAATACTTCACTGGCGACGATGCCATCCCGTTGATGGAATACAGCTTCGCACGTGGCCTGCATTTGGCTCCTTCCGTGATGTTCGAGATCAACTATAATCGTTTTGCTTTCTGTCTTGGTGGCGCCTATTACCTCTGGCATGGCATCTATTACGGCACCGACCAAAAGAAGACCTGGGGCTTGGCCGAGTCATCGGAAAGCAACTTTGAAGATACCTATCTCCCACCCTGCTACCGTACCTTCTACGGACGTTTGGGATTCAAGTATTATTTGGGTGAGAGCCGCAACATGTTTGTTGGTAGCTTCATGAAAGTACATGAAGCCGTCATCGACTATGCAGAGTTTACCTTCGGCATAAATCTATTCAGCTGGAAGGACAAGAAGTAACCCGCTTTATTCGCCGTAATCGACTTCTTTGATAAGGTCGCCCTGTTCGTCGTAGAACTTCCACTTGCCGCAGTGCTTGCCTTCCTTGTAGAAGCCTTCCTGAAGCAGATTACCATTCTCTTGCCAAACGGTGGCAACACC
>DAIOUZ010000259.1:0-1601 GCA_036759285.1 Candidatus Limiplasma sp.
CTCACGTTCCTTCGGGTCAGTGATGCTCGGGTCCTCGAAGGTATCCACATCGGGATTGATGGGCACGAGAAGAATTGCCCAACCACTTGGCTTCAAGATGCGTTTGATTTCAGAAAAGGCCTTGTTCGCATCGCTGACATGCTCCAGCACATGGTTGCAGATGACCACATCGTAAATGTCGCTCGGCTGGTCAATGGCGGTCACATCGAGATGTAAATCCGCGATGGGAGAATCGAGGTCGGCGGTGGTGTAGTCGAGGTTCTTTAGGGCACGAAAACGTTTCAAGAAAGGCTGTTCAGGCGCAAAATGAAGCACTTTTAAAGGGGCAGTGAAGAAATCCGTTTTCTCTTTCAGATAAAGCCAAAGCAAACGGTGTCTTTCGAGCGACAAGCATTTGGGGCACAAACGGTTATCCATGGCCTTGCCATAGCCGTAGGGCAAAAACTTGCGGAAACGGCCGCCACAAATGGGGCATTCCACCTTGTTGCCCATATAGAACGGGCGCACCAAAAGGCTGAAAAGATAACTCAGCTTGATGAGCCATTGGCGGGGAAAAATCTTGGTAAATAAGGCTATCAGTTTCTTCATTTTCGGATAATCGCGTTTGATAGCGCAAAAATACAGAAAGAATCCCTATCTTTGCAAAAAATAATGAAAATGCAGTTTTCAATCATCATACCCGTCTACAACCGACCGCAAGAGGTCGACGAGCTACTGGAAAGCCTTTGCAGCCAGACTTTCAAAGATTTTGAGGTCGTAGTGGTCGAAGACGGCTCGACGGAAAAGTGCGATACTGTCTGCGATAAATTCAAGGAACAGTTGGCTTTGAACTATTATTTCAAGCCAAACTCTGGCCCTGGCCCTTCGCGCAATTATGGTGCCGAACGCAGTCAAGGCGAGTACCTCATCATCTTGGACTCGGATGTCATTGTGCCGGAAAACTATTTGGAAATCATCAAGGAAGAATTAGACAAAGAACCTTGCGATGCCTTCGGCGGCCCTGACCGCGCCCATCCATCGTTTACCCCAATCCAGAAAGCTATCAATTATTCGATGACCTCGTTTTTCACTACTGGCGGTATCCGTGGCGGCAAACAGAAGCTGGACAAATTCTATCCCCGCAGCTTCAATCTCGGTATCAAGAAAAGCGTTTACGAAGCCTTGGGCGGCTTTGCACCCATGCGTTACGGCGAGGACATCGACTTGAGTACCAGAATCTTCAAAGGTGGTTACAACTGCCGACTTTTCCCCGAGGCTTTCGTCTATCACAAAAGACGTGTCAAATTCAGCTCCTTCTTCCGTCAGGTGAAGCACTCGGGCGAAGCACGTGTGGTGTTGAAAAACAAGTACCCCGAGACCTTCAAACTCGTTCATCTTTTGCCTGCCGCCTTCGTGGTCGGCAACCTGCTGTTGGTCTTACTCGGCATCTTCCATCATTGGCTGTGGTTTATGCCCATCCTACTCTACTGCCTTATGGTCTTTGTTGATTCACTGATGAAAAACAAGGATTTGAGAGTCGCCTCGCTCAGCATTCCAGCGGCCTATTGTCAACTCTTCGGCTATGGTTTCAGATTTTATTCCAGAATTTAGCAAATCTTTTA
>DAIOUZ010000259.1:1611-3459 GCA_036759285.1 Candidatus Limiplasma sp.
GGATTCTTAGGGGCAGCATATCATGATATTCTCAGCAAAAAACGTCCGCCGCAAGCGGAAAAATCGTAATTTCGCAGCATAATAGTAAAGAACATGGGATCAATTCTAAGAATATTACTCGGTGTCGTCTTGTTTTTCTATGCGTTCAGCATGCTTGTCAAGCTGATATTCGCCCGTAAGATTCGAAAACTCAACCGAGAGATGAATCAACAGGCTGAAGATGAAATGCAAGGAGCGCCCAAAAAGTCACAGAATCCACATATTGACCCAAACGTCGGAGAATACACTG
The DNA here is from genome assembly GCA_036759285.1 of Candidatus Limiplasma sp. GTDB lineage: Bacteria > Bacteroidota > Bacteroidia > Bacteroidales > F082 > Limimorpha. The sequence goes on from DAIOUZ010000259.1 coordinate 1,901, forward strand.
ATTTTGAAGAAGTTGAATAGAACAAATTATTTGCCATGAACGATACGAACAAAAAAGAAAACAACTGGTTTTCGGCCCTTCGACCCTTCGGCGGGGCTCAGGGACCACAAGCTCAGGGACCGAAGGTATTGAGCATTGTGGCTGCCATCGTCGCCTTTGCGGTCATCACGTTGATTTATTTCAGTCCAGTGCTGGAGGGCAAACGCATCAAGCAGCACGACATCGAAATGCACTTAGGCATGTCGCAGGAAATCAACCAGTTCCGTGAAGCAACAGGAGAGCAAACCCTTTGGACCAACGCTCCATTTGGCGGTATGCCTTCTTGGAACATCTCCGTTCAGCCCAAAGGCAACCTGACCAATCCCATCTACAAAGGTTTGAGCTTAGGCTTCCCCCATCCTATTGGTTCGGTATTTATCTGCATGTTAGGCTTTTTCGTCCTACTTTTGGTGCTCGACTGCGGCTTCTGGATTAGCTTTATAGGAGCCATTGCATACGGGTTCACTTCTTATTTATTCATTGTCATCGGGGCAGGCCACAATGCCAAAGCCATGGCCATGGCCTACATGGCACCTGTCATCGCGGGTGTGCTGCTCACCTATAAAGGCAAATACCTCTGGGGCAGCATTTTAACCGCTTTTGCCTTGGCTTTTGAGATCAGGACGGGGCACTTGCAAATCACCTATTACCTCCTGCTCATCATCGTCATCCTCGTTGTTGCCGAACTGATCAGCGACATAAGAAACAAACAGTTAGGACATTTCTTCAAAGCTTCCATCGGGCTGGTGGTTGCGGCTATCATCGGCATACTGACCTGCTCGACAACACTATACGGCAACTATGAGTTCGGCAAGGAAACCACCCGTGGTAAACCCGTGCTCACCCGCAACGAAGAAAACCAGACCAAGGGCCTCGACCGCGACTATATCACCCAATGGAGCTACGGCAAAGGCGAAACATGGAGCCTGCTGATTCCCAATGCCAAAGGCGGTGCTTCAGCATACATCGGCAAGCAAAATCCTGCCCTTGAAAAGGCCGATCGGCAATTCAAGGACAGCATCGCGCAGAGTAATGCCTATTGGGGCGACCAACCTGGCACCAGCGGACCTGTTTATGTAGGTGCCATCGTGGTGTTCCTCTTCGTCTTGGGCGCTTTGACCGTGAAAGGTAAGCTGAAATGGGCTTTGCTCATCGCCACCCTGCTTTCCATTCTGCTCAGCTGGGGCAAGAACTTCATGGGCTTCACCAATTTCTTCTTGGACTACATCCCTGGTTATGACAAGTTTAGGGCAGTGTCTATGACCTTGGTCATGGCCGAGGTCACGATGCCGCTCTTAGGATTCCTCGGTTTAGCCGAAATCGCAAAAAGTCCCGAGAACTTCAAGCAGAACCTAAAGAAATTCTATATTGCCTTGGGCATCACGGCGGGCATTTGCCTGATATTCTACATCGCTCCAAAAGCCTTCTTTAGTTTCCTCAGTCAAGGTGAGGCCGAACAGTTTGCACAACTGTCCTCAGGCAAGGACGGTGCCATATACCAATCCTTTGCAACACAACTG
>DAIOUZ010000260.1:0-3442 GCA_036759285.1 Candidatus Limiplasma sp.
GAAGGCTGTCGAAGAAGACCAACTGCCTTGGACTCAGGTGCGCGACAGCGAGAACAAAGCCAGCGAACTTTATATGATTTACTATATCCCGTCCAACTTCCTTTTCGACCAGAACGGCACCATGGTGGCCAAAGGACTGAGAGGCGAAGATTTGGCGGCGAAACTTTCAGAACTGCTTAAATAATGCTGAATGTTGAATGCTGAATGCTGAATGACCTATCGGCGTCAATAATTCAGCATTCAGCATTCCTAATTCATCATTCCAAAATACCTTACGCTATGAAAACGAAACTCATACTATTTGGTACACTTGTACTTGGACTGTTTGCCTGCACCTCCAAACCTAAGACAGAGACCTTCAACATCAATGTGAATTTGGCCAATGCCGACGGACAGACCGTATACCTGCAAAAAGACGGACAAATACTCGATTCAGCAGTTATTCAGAATTGGGATGCCGTGTTCAACACACCCGTTTGCAAAGACAACGAGATGTATGGTCTCATGCTGAAAGGCTGGCGTCGTCCCTTCCCGTTCTTTACCGACAACACCGAAGTGACTCTCGAAGGCGATGCTCAAAACCCTAACGCCATCGTGGTGAAAGGCTCCGAATCACAAGCTCGTCTTGATGCCTTTACGAAAAGCTACAACGACCTTGAAGCCAAGCTGGAGGCCGACAGCACCGCACAAGCCGATGCTGACGAGATCCTGAAGATGCACTGCTTCGACTATGTGTGGGACAACCCTACCGATCCCGTGGCGCATTATGTGATGTACCGCTACAAGTGGGCTTTCGGTCCCTGCGAGCTGCGCACCATGATCGACAACATCCACCATGCCGACAGCACCCTCAGCACTGCCAACCTGAAACTGGCGGAGGAATACGTGGTAAAACAAGAACGCGTGCAGGCCGGTCAGCCCATCATCGACTTCACCCAAAACGATGCTGACGGCAACCCTGTGACCCTCTCTGAGCTCGCCCAAGGCAAACTCCTGCTGGTCGATTTCTGGGCTTCTTGGTGTCCCGACTGCCGCAAGGCCAATCCCGATGTGGTGGCTGCTTATCAGAAATTCCACGAGCAAGGCTTTGATGTGCTTGGTGTCTCTTTTGACACCAACAAGGAAGCCTGGCTCACTGCCATCGAAAAGGACGGCTTGACCTGGACCCACGTTTCCGACTTGCAAGGTTGGGGCAATGCCGCTGGAGCTTTGTATGCCATTGCTTTCATCCCGCAGAACGCCTTGATTAAAGACGGCATGATTGTCGCCCGCAATTTGGAGGGTGAGGAACTGATGGAAGAAGTTGAACGGCAACTGAAGTAAGAGATTCCCCTTCGGGGAATGGAGTTTATTTCATATTTATAATAACGGCGGCAGGAGCCACTACTGACTGGGTAGTTGTTCTTGCCGCCGTTTGATATAATAACCGTTACTCCATTCCCCAAGCGAAGCGACGGGGAATCTCTATTCCTTTACGATGATTCGTTCTGCCGCCCAAGCCACAAATGGAGGATTGGGATATTCTTTTTTGCTGTATTCCAAAGGCTGTCCGTCGCTGATGCGGAGCACCTTGCCGCCTGCAGCACGCAGAATGGCATCGGCGGCGGCGGTGTCCCATTCCTTGGTCTTGCTGTAACAGACGTAAACATCGGCGCTGCCTTCGGCCAAACGAGCAAACTTCAGGCTGCTGCCTTGGCTGTCGATGACGAGGTCGGGATGGGCGGGACGCAACACCTTATTAATATATTCATCCACCTCGGGCGTACGGTGCGAACGACTGACCAGGACTGTGAACGGACGAGGGACTGAGGACGAGGGACTGAGGACGAGGGACTGAGGACTAAGGACTGATGACTTTTTGTCCTTTGTCTTATGTCCTCTGTCCTCCGTCCTATGTCCAACGTCCTCCGTCCAACGTCCTCCGTCTGCATACCAAATCGCATCCATCACGGGCGCATAAATCACACCCAAGACAGGTTGTTTGTCGTCAATCAGCGCGATGTTGACGGTGAACTCGCCATTGCGGTTTACAAATTCAACGGTACCATCCAGCGGATCGACAAGCCAATAACGCTTGTATTGTGAACGGTCGGGAGGCAGGTCTTCCTCGCTGACGAAGGGCAAGTCCGTGGGTTTCAGAATTTCCTTGATGATATTGCTGGCGCGGAGGTCGGCCTGCGTGACAGGAGAGTTATCGTCTTTGGTATAGACCTCGAAAGGCTGTGCATACACCTCCATAATGGCCTTTCCGGCCTCAAGTGCCGCCTGTTGGGCTAATTTCAGTAGTTGTTCCATTTCCATACTGCAAAAGTACTGAAAATGCATAAACAACATATATTTATGAACTACAGATTTTACAGATGATACAGATAGTCGACAATGAAACTTAAGGGACGCAAGCGTCCTAATTGTTATAGATTTCCTGCTGAACTTATCTGTAAAATAGGATGCCTGCATCCAAATAATTTTCGAAAACACATCCATGAAATCTGTCTAATCTGTAGTTAAACAAAAAAATAATTTACTGTAATTCAACTAAATAAGAAAATTTTTACAAAAATGTTTCTTTCGTGCCATTTTATTCCACTAATTTTGCACGCGAAAATTGGGGGTTGCAGGTGCAACCTTTAGCGTAAAATTGAGACTATGGCAAAGAATTTAGTTATCGTGGAGTCACCGGCCAAAGCCAAGACCATCGAAGGGTTTTTAGGCAAAGAGTATACGGTGAAGTCGAGTTATGGACATGTGCGCGACTTGAACAAAAATACCTTAAGTGTCGATATTGAGCATGACTTTGAACCAGAATATGAGATTTCGGACGACAAGAAAGCTCTTGTGGCCGAGCTGAAGAAACTCTCAAAAGCTTCCGATACGGTTTGGCTTGCATCCGATGAAGACCGCGAGGGAGAATCCATCTCGTGGCATCTTTTTGAGGCCTTAGACCTGAAGAATAAAGACACCAAACGTATCGTCTTCCACGAAATCACCAAATCCGCCATCCTCAATGCCATTGAGAACCCGCGCGACATCGACATGGGTCTAGTGGCTGCCCAACAGGCCCGCCGCGTGCTCGACCGACTCGTTGGTTACGAACTCTCGCCCCTGTTATGGAAGAAAGTGAAACCCTCTCTTTCGGCAGGCCGTGTGCAGTCGGTGGCTGTGCGCCTCATCGTCGAACGCGAGGAGGAAATCAAGAACTTCGTTCAGACCAGTGCCTACCGTATCACGGCACAGTTCAGCTTCACGAAAGACGGACAGGAGTACAACATCCTTGCCGAACTTCCTCATCGTTTTGACACTGAAGAAGAAACTCGCAAGTTCTTGGAATCGTGCATGAACGCTTCTTATAAGGTCGAAGCCATCGAGAAGAAACCCGCTTCGAGATTCCCTGCTCCGCCGTTCACCACATCGACATTGCAGCAGGAAGCTGCAAGAAAATTGG
>DAIOUZ010000261.1:0-1964 GCA_036759285.1 Candidatus Limiplasma sp.
AAACTCCGTCCAATCATTCAAATACACTTCCCATCGCTCAAAGCACTCATCGGGATCGTCAAACAGGTTCCAGTTCGTCACGTGGACATCCACCAATGAAGCCACCGAGGTTCCGGCACAAACTGTACCGAGTGGATCTATCTGTGCCGTGTTCAACGTAGGTTTGTCGCCGACCCAAACTCTGATTGGATCGCTTGTTACATCACCATATTGTGAACAACCCTCAACGCGATAGCGAAGCCATCGCCCGTTATCTGTCACTGAAAGGTTTTGAGGAAGATTGGACTGGAAGCCGCTCGGATTCTGCCCTGCACTGATTTCCCAACCATAATCGGTATAATATCCGTCGGGGCTCAGTTCGGGCAAAATGGAACCCAAGGCTGTTCCCGAACAAACCGGTCCGAGGGAATCAGGAAGCGCATCCAAGCCTTGGATGGCAGGCGCTTCATATACGACAAGGTCGAAAGCGGGGAAAAAGGGTGTGAAACCGCATTCGGTGTTTTGCAAACCTGGGGTCACCGACACGGATTCAGTGCCCAATGTTATCGTATTGCCATTGATAGGAACATAAGTTGGAGAGCCTGAGGGGTCATAATTCACATAATACCAACTCGACGTAACGCTCATCCCGTAGGCATTATACCATGAGGACTGGATTGCGGGCAACGACACTTGGGCCCCTGGACAATAACCTTCATCAAACGACACTGGAATACTGGAGTTGAATTCCGGACCAGAAACCACGTTGATAACCATCGACGTCAAAGTGCCTCCACAGGCATCTGCGATGACCGTATACCTCACCTGATCGCCTGGCTGCAAAGCGAAATCTCCCCATACAAAATTAGTCCAACTTCCGTTTCCGCGCTTGTACTGCCACGTCTGGACACCCGAATTGAAATTCCAGTTGATGCCGAATGTGGGTTCAGCGGAACCCGTACAAATTGTATTGACGTTTGGTGCGGGGTTCCACTCCGGTGAGTTACAGATGGAAAACGTATATATGGATTCACTTGTACCGCAAGCGTTCGTCGCATAAAACTTGATGCTATATATGCCTATCCCGCCATAGTTTTGAACATAGTTTTGAAATGTATAGCTATCCTGCCAATCGGTCACACCCACCTTTTTAAATTGCCAACCAGGAGGGCTGGTGAAATCACTTCCGTTGTTCGACCAAGTAGCGGATGGGTTAAATGAAGAAACATTGTTGATACACAACAAACTATCAGCAGGTAATCCTTGAGGAGTACAGTTGGTAGGAACATCTCCCACGACGATGTCTATTCTTTTATGAGACTCCAATCCGAATCTCGAAATCTGATACCTGAAATCGTCGGGACCATAATAGCCTGCATTCGGCGTATAGTAAATCTTGTTATCGCTTCCCACGTATGCCGAACCATGATTGGTGGTAATAGAGGTTTCCCAAGGTTGGCCACTGTTTTTTCTAATCTTGACCTGCATCGGAGGAGCTGCATTGCCACCCGATGGGTATGTTATGGTATAATGACCTGTCAAATCAATCTCAAACGGTGGATCTGTGTCGGCACAAATATTCTCTGTAAAATCATTTGCCGTCAAGGAATACCCGTCATCCAATTTGAAAACAATATCGTCAAGGCAGAAGTCATCGCCCAGTCCGGAGTTATTATTACATACATCAAAAATCTCAATGATGGCACTAGTGCTATTGCCGCTGTTCCAATTAAGTGACTTGTCCTGCCAGTTATTGTTAGAAGGAAGCTGATAAGGCGTACTAAATTGATCTATGCCATTGATCTTGACCTGCATTTTCGCCGGATAGATTTGTCCATAATATACTTGATTCAGATTCGCCACCCTAAAAGAGAGTGTATATATTGTATGGTCGATTACAGTCACTGTTTGCCGCCATACAACCTTAGAAGCATTATTATTCCCTCCATAGCCATTCACCATCATGAACTTGCCATGTGAATTGG
>DAIOUZ010000261.1:1974-3439 GCA_036759285.1 Candidatus Limiplasma sp.
AAGGGCCATCCTTGTCCTCCTCCATAGCCGTTTGTTGTGTTGTCAATGGCATAGTGACCTGCTTCCACAACGTATGGGCTGAATGTACGCTGATAATCGGTATACTCAATATAGTCGTTTGATGCCTCGAAATCGCCATTAGTGAGTTGGTTTTGATTTTGACCCAAAAGTGGCATTGAAGAAAGCATCAGCAACACGGCCAGTGCTATGATAGCTCGTGGGATTTGATTAAACACAGTCATTTTCATTCGTTTTTTCACTTACACAAACGTGCAAAAATGCAAAAAACGTACCAACTTTGCAAGAAAAAAGTTCATTTACAACGGTTTTCCGTCCAAAACAGCCTCTTTCAACGTGTCGTTTTCGTAGGTCAATTTCAATGAAAAGAAAGGTCTATGCGCATCAATGAGCCTCAAAAAAATCTTGTCGCCTTCCCATGAGGGCAACTCAAGAAGTCGTTGTTTATCAATCCATTCCAGGTCGCCCTCGTTGCATTCAATCTGTTCTCCTTCCCATTCCGTGCATACGAAAATGTGCATCTGCTCGGCGGGCCAGATGTTGTGCACAAAGGTGACAATGCCACAATAGCGCCATTGGGTGACAGTAAAGCCTGTCTCTTCCCAGATTTCGCGCCTCATGCAGTCCTCGGGGCTCTCCCCTTCCTCGAACTTGCCGCCCACGCCAATCCATTTGTCGTGGTTCTCGTCGTTTTCCTTCTTGGTGCGGTGCAGCATGAGGTATTGGCTGCCGCGCTCCAGATAACATTGGGTAGTTTGTTTCATATGTTGAATATGACCGCTGACTATGACCATGACTGTTTTATGACAAAGGTGAGATTTTCACCTTTCCTAAAAACAGTCATGGTCATTGTCACAATTCATCGTTCCTGCGTTTTATATAATCTACATCTACTTATTGATGACTATTTTTTGTGCTTTGGTCTCGTCGCCGTCAATCAATCGCAACACGTACACGCCTGCAGGCATTCCCGCGGTCGTTATACGGCTGCCACATTGTGACAGCTCTTCGCTGCGGACAATACGCCCCATCATGTCAACCACCTGCAACATGGCATCGTCCACCTCCGCCGTGATGATGATTTGGCCATTGTTGATGTAGGCAAAGGTCCCTGAGCTCGTCGAAGGGCCTTCCCCATCATTGTTGGCTGCAAACACCAGCTTGAAGCGCGAAGCGTAGTCCGTCGTCTTGGCGGTGAAGGTGTAGGAGACTAAGGTCCCTGAGCTTGTCGAAGGGCCGTTGCCTTGGGTCGGCGTTTTGACAGGCTCAACGACCGAGTGGTCGACAGGCTCAGGAGCCGAGTCACCCGTTGCGTTCGGTCCTTCGACAGGCTCAGGAGCCGAAAGCAGATCCACGTCGGCGCCGGTCATGTTGTCTATCAGGTGAAGGTAGTCGAATTCGACGTTCTCCGTGTCGAAGGTCAAGGTGTAGGTGCCGTTTTTCGCGG
>DAIOUZ010000262.1:0-272 GCA_036759285.1 Candidatus Limiplasma sp.
CCTTTGTTCTCCCCTCCATTCCCGAAGGGAATCTCTATTATCTCACCACAATCTTTTGGGTTTTAACATCACTGCCGTTCACCAGGCGCAACACATAAACCCCAGGGGCGAATGCGGAATGCTGAATGCTGGATGAGGAATGAATTTCCTAACTCGAAAGCTGACGTCCAAGGAGGTCGATGACCTGCAAGGTGGCGCGGCCTTCATTGGCGATGATCCAGTTGCCGTTGTTGTTGAAGGCGAAGGTCTCACTATCGCCCTCTGCGTCCTCG
>DAIOUZ010000262.1:282-3437 GCA_036759285.1 Candidatus Limiplasma sp.
ATATTAAAAATAATAAATAATCATCCAGAAATACTACCTGAGCTGTCGAAACATAAATAGCCTTCTATATGTCGGCCCTTCGACGGGCTCAGGGACCTTAGTGGCCAGCAGGTCGATATCATCACCGGTCATATTATCAATGAGGTGCAAATACGACATTTCCACATGGTCTGTATTGACCGTAATCGTGTAGCTGCCGTTTTCCTTGGCGCGGAAATTGACGGGCATTTCGCCTTGGCCGTTGCTCGTGGCGATGGCGTAGTCTTTGCCGTTCTGCGGGATGTAGAGTTTCGTGCTGTTCTCGCGGATTTGGAACTTGGGCAGTTGGCGGCTTTCGTTGAAGCGGACGATGGCGCGGTCGATAACATTGCCACGCTCGCGGCTGAGGTTGAGAACAACCTGCTCTATTTCAGGTTTTGGGCCACGGCCTTTGCCTGGCTCTTGGGTGGTGAACTCCACCTCGTCGTCATCGTATTCTGCATACACGAAAATGCCTTCCATGGGAGCAATGTCGCTCCTATCGGCGACTTCAATCTCGCTCCTATCGGCATTCATGACGTAGAAGGCGCGTGCGTCAATAATATAAGCCGTTTCCCCAAATGGGTTGCCCACAAGGTTCCAGCCTTCAAAACTTGCGCCTTCGATCTTGGTCAGTGTGACCTTACCTTCCTCGCTGTAGGGGTAGCCGATGAAGGTCAATGTTACATTCTCGCTGTTGGCGTAAAGATAGCCATGTCCTATTTTCATCGTTGTGAAATCAGGATGTAGCGGTTGGTCGTTTTGGTCTAAAGCCTTGTAATTCTCCCATTCATTATTGGCGGCTTGGTTGAAACGGTAGAGGTCGTAGTCATTTGAAAACATGTCGTACACATCTTCAAGGTTCACCGCCCCTATGGGGGAAGCGATGAGGTACCAGCCACCCCCGTTGTTTTCATAGCCAATGATGTCCTTGGTGAAAGTTTGCATCTTAGGTTGTGCCCACGCCATTGCGCAGGCCATCATGATTGCGAGCGTCATGGTTGCCCTCATGAGGTTGTGTTTTAGGATAGATGATTTTTTCATTGTTGTTTATAGTATTTGTTATGTTATGTTTGTTGTATTGTCTGTTCATGTTCCCCCCGACTGCGCTGCGCTTGTCGAGGGTTATGATAGTTCCGTCCCATCCCTTCGGGGCGTTGCAGTCGGAAAACATGTCTGATTTTGAGGACATTGGACGACTTTTTTTCAGGGCGCAAAAGTACGAAAATAAACCGAAACTCAACTAGTTTTTTGGATTCTGAGGACACAAAAAAGAGGGTGACCAAAAAGTGGTCATCCTCTTCTTTTTATTCGGAGGGTGATACGGGTCTGTTGTCAAATATTCGATTCTCAAGCAGGGTTCCAGACCTTTTTAGTCGCCCTCATGGTGGATTCTCGCGCAGCGGGAATGGGGGCATTCCGCATTACTTGGTAAGCTTCTGGAACGCCTCCTCAATGCTCAAGTCTTCCTTCTGCAAGGTCTTGATGATGAGGCCGCGGTCCACCGACCATTTCATCAGGTTGGCGCGGATGTCGGTGTCGCCTTGGGGCTCGAGGATCCAGTGGTTCCCTTTCACGCGTTGCACGCGGCCCACTTGTGGTATGCTGAGCAAGAGGTCTTGGTTCACCTCGCTCTCAAATTCCACGATGACGACATTGCTGGCCGAGTTTTCCTTTTTCAGGTTCTCGATCTTGTCGTCGGCCACCACCACACCTTTATTAATAATAATGGCGCGTTCGCAGATGGCTTCCACCTCCTGCATGATGTGGGTGGAGAGCAGCACGGTCTTCTCCTTGCCGAGGTTGGAGATGAGGTTGCGGATGTCGATGAGTTGGTTGGGGTCGAGGCCGGAGGTGGGTTCGTCGAGGATGAGCACCTGCGGGTCGTGCATCATGGCTTGGGCGAGGCCGATGCGCTGGCGGTAGCCCTTCGACAAGGCCCCGATTTTCTTGTGCGCTTCAAGGCCTAGGCCGGTCTCTTCAATCATCTCATTAATGCGCTTGTGGGCGGCATCGCCTTTCAGTTGGTGCACGCCTGCCACAAACTCAAGGTATTCGCGGACGTACATATCCAAGTAAAGCGAATTGTGTTCCGGCAGATAGCCCACGATGCGCTTGACGGCCATCGGGTCGTCCATGACATCGTGCCCGTTGACGCTCACCGTGCCCGAGGTGGGCGGGATGAAGCAGGTGATGATCTTCATCAGCGTCGACTTGCCCGCGCCGTTGGGACCGAGCAGGCCGACGATACCTTTATTAATAGAGAGCGTCACGTCATTGAGGGCGAGCTGTTCGCCATATTGCTTGGTGATATGATTGATTTCGATGGACATTTGCTTAGAAATTTGGTGCAAAAATAGGAAAAAAATGAATGTAGATGGAGATTCCCTTAGGGAATGGAATTTGTAGGGCTGTCACACCGTGGCAGCCGTTGGGTAATTGTAACACAAGCGGCTGCCATAATATGACAGCCCTACAAGTCCCGCGCCCCGCGTTCCCCGTCCAATGTCCTTCGTCCCCCGTCCTCAGTCAAAAAAATCAATTAATCTATTGCCAGTATTCAAAAAAGTAGTACTTTTGCGCCCTCGTTAGTTAAGGTCCATTGTCTGACTTCTGAACGCGCTAACGCATTGATTTATGGGCGAAAATGAATTAATGCACAAAAAAGTTGGAGCGTAAAGAAGAAAGATGTAATTTTGCACCCCCTTAAATAGGGAAGTGTCTTATAGAATTGGATAAACATATTAAAAACAAAATGAACTACTTAAGTTACAAAACAGTAAGCGTCAACAAGGAAAATGCCAACAAGAAGTGGTATATCGTCGACGCTGAAGGTCAAATCCTGGGCCGTCTGGCTTCACAGGTTGCCATGATTCTGCGTGGCAAAAGGAAGGCATGCTATACTCCCCACAGCGATTGTGGTGATAATGTCATCATTATCAATGCAGAGAAAGTCATCCTCACTGGTAACAAGATGGCTGACAAGTACTACGTCCGCTACACCGGCTATCCGGGTGGCCAGCGTATCCGTACCGTGGGCGAGCAGCTGAAGCGCAAACCTACCTTCGTCATCGAACACGCCGTGCGCGGCATGCTCCCCAAGACGAAGCTGGGCGATGCTATCATCAAGAACCTCT
>DAIOUZ010000263.1:0-1016 GCA_036759285.1 Candidatus Limiplasma sp.
GAAGTTGGTTGAGGCCAATGCCCAGGAGCTGGAACAGCTTGGCAAGCAGCAGTCGTCCCTCATGGAACAGCTGACCAAGGTGATGTATTCCATCCCGAACATCATCGCTCCCGAAGTGCCAATAGGAAAGGACGATACCTTCAACGTGGAGAAGGAACGCTTCGGTGAACCTGTGGTGCCCGATTTCGAAGTGCCTTACCATGCTGACATCATGGCCAAGTTCAACGGCCTTGACCTTGACTCGGCCCATCGCGTAGCAGGCAACGGCTTCTATTACCTTATGGGCGACATCGCACGTTTGCATTCGGCTGTCATCACCTATGCCCGCGATTTTATGATCGACCGTGGCTTCACCTACTGCATCCCGCCTTTCATGGTGCGCAGCGAGATCGTCTCCGGCGTGATGAGTTTTGCCGAAATGGATGCCATGATGTACAAGATTGAAGGCGAAGACCTTTATCTCATCGGAACCAGCGAGCACTCGATGATTGGCAAGTTCATCGACCAAATCGTGCCTGAAGACACCCTGCCGCTGACTTTGACGAGCTATTCGCCCTGCTTCCGTAAGGAAAAAGGTGCCCATGGCATTGAGGAACGTGGTGTGTATCGCATCCACCAGTTCGAGAAACAGGAGATGGTTGTCCTTTGCAAGCAGGAAGATGCCGATTACTGGTACGAGCAGATGTGGAAGAATACGGTGGACCTGTTCCGCTCGCTGAACATTCCGGTCAGGACCCTGGAGTGCTGCTCAGGCGATCTGGCAGACCTGAAAGTCAAGAGCTGTGACGTTGAAGCATGGTCACCCCGTCAGAAGAAATATTTCGAAGTGGGTAGCTGCTCTTATCTTGGCGATGCCCAAGCACGCCGCTTGAAGATTAGGATCAAGGGCAAGAACGGCAACTATTTCGCCCACACCTTGAACAATACGGTGGTTGCCCCGCCGCGCATGTTGATTGCCTTCTTGGAGAACAACCTCCGCGCCGACGGTAGCGTGGCCATCCCGAAAGCCCTGCAAC
>DAIOUZ010000263.1:1088-3427 GCA_036759285.1 Candidatus Limiplasma sp.
AAAACTTGAAAAACCTACAAAACAATATTTTGATGAGTGCGGCATCCAACTGGGTCGCCGCTGGAAAGCAGGCCGGTTGGCTGCTTTCCCACTTCTACTTGAGGTTTTGTGAGTTTTGTATGTTTTGTGATAAAAAAGAATACTATGGACATATCCGTTGTAGTACCGCTGCTGAATGAGGCCGAGTCGCTGCCCGAACTCGAGGCATGGATTCGTCGCGTGATGGATGAACATGGCTTCTCTTATGAAATCGTCTTCGTTGACGATGGCTCTACCGACAATTCTTGGGCTATCATCCAGCAACTCGCTGAAGCCAACCCGAATGTGAAAGCCCTCCGCTTTAGAAGAAACTACGGTAAGTCGCCAGCACTGAATGAAGGCTTTAAGGTGGTGGAAGGTGACGTGGTTATCACCATGGATGCCGACCTCCAAGACAGCCCTGAAGAAATCCCTGAGCTTTACAAGATGATAAAGGAAGATGGCTACGACCTCGTGTCAGGTTGGAAGAAAGTGCGTTATGACTCCAAGATTGCCAAGAATATTCCTTCCAAGTTCTTCAACTGGACCACGCGCAGGATGTCGGGCATCAAGCTGCATGATTTCAACTGTGGTTTGAAGGCATATCGGAAAGAGGTGGTGAAGAATATCCAGATTTATGGTGAGATGCACCGTTACATCCCTGTCATCGCTAAGATGAACGGATTTAGCCACATAGGGGAGAAGGTGGTGCACCATCAGAAGCGGAAATATGGTACGAGCAAGTTCGGTATGAGTCGTTTCATTCGCGGTTACCTTGACCTGCTGACCATCAATTTCATCTCCAAATTCAGCAACCGTCCGATGCATTTCTTTGGCTTGTTTGGTTCCATCACCTTTCTCATAGGTTTCATCATTGCGGTGTATCTGGCATGCTCACGCCTGTTTTTCCATGTCTATGGCATGACGCGCAGACCTTTGTTCTATTTTGCGCTGTTGGCTATTGTTTTGGGTGTACAGCTGTTCTCGACCGGATTCCTGGCAGAGATGGTCACTTCAACACAACGCAACAAAAGGGTATATTCCATTTCGGAACGCATTAACGCTTAGATAAACAAAAAAAGCCTGCCCATTATGTCATTCCCTCGGGAATCTATAATGGGCAGGCTTTTTTTATGCTAGTTAATACAATTCATCAAATCCGCCGTCGAAGCTTTCGTCGAAGCTGTCACCAAATTCGTCGGTAAACTCGTCTTCGTCGAACTCGTCTTCAAACTCGTCAAACGGTGAATCGTCAGCGAAGTCGTTGTTCTCCCAGTCGAAGTCGTGCTCCAACCTCGACTCGTCGAATTCGTCTTCCTCGTCGTGGCCACTGATGAAGCTGTCGATTTCATCATCGCTCATCTTGTCGAAGTTGACATCGAGTAAGGCAGAGTCGTTGATGGCGCGATTCATCGACTTCAATTCACGCATCACGGAAGGTGAGACGTAAAACTCGTCGATGTTTTCTTCGCAGTATTTCAAGTATTTAGGATCTTTCTCATACACTTCGGCGATGGTCATGCCTTCATATTTACCGAAGGTGAAAACTGAATCAATGTCATAGAATTTCATATCGAGTTCTTTTTTTTGTTCTTTTTTGGCATCTTTTTGGATCTGCAAATATCATGCATTTTTCCTTTTTTCGCAACAAAAAACTATTTTTTGAAAGCAAAAAACACGGCGAGGATGATGAAAAGGAAGGAGATGATGTGATTCCATCGGAAAGTCTCTGTTTTAAAGACCGTAATCACGATGATGGTGAACACCGTCAAAGAGACAGCTTCTTGAATGACTTTCAGTTGAATGAGGTTGAATGGACCTCCGTTTTGCATAGCACCGATACGGTTGGCAGGAATCATGAAGGAATACTCGAACAAGGCGACACCCCACGACATCAGGATGACGAGAAAGAGCGGCCAATCCTTGGAACTGGGGACGATTTCAAGTAGCTTTAGTTGTCCGTACCAGGCAAAGGTCATGAAAACGTTGGAAACGATAAGTAATAGAATGGTGTAAAGTCCTTTCATAATTTGGTATTTTGTAACGGCGTGCAAAAGTACGGGATTTTCTTTCATGTCTGACTTTTATTCCTATTTTTGCACAACCAAATTGTGATTGTAATGAATGCTGCCATCATCCTAATTGTTTTCGTTTTATATACCGTTCTTTTGTTTGTGATTTCGCATTTTACGGCGCGAAAATCCGACAATAATGCGTTTTTTCGGGGAAACAAGAGCTCACCGTGGTTTGTGGTAGCTTACGGCATGATTGGTGCCTCGTTGTCGGGCGTGACGTTTATGTCGGTGCCTGGAGGCGTCTAC
>DAIOUZ010000264.1:0-3413 GCA_036759285.1 Candidatus Limiplasma sp.
TAATCAACTTGCTCTCAATCATCGAAGCTAATTCGTTATGGGTAAGGCCCACCACATGGAGCTTGCCTAATACGGGGAAGATTATGTCTCCATCATGATTGACCAAATAACCCGACACAGCAGAGCTACCAGGATTCATCACAATTCCTTGCGATATGGCAATTTTGTTGGTCTCTTGGTTGAATTGAATGGTTGACTCTGGAGTTTCACTTTCTACATAAATGCCAAGGAGGTCATTTGCCTGAATTCCCCCTGAGAATTGACCTTTCAAAGCGAAAGCAGAATCTCTTTTTGCATCGTGGATATATGCAATCTCCGCAGAGGGTCCACAGGAGACCACTATCAGCGAAAACAGCACTGCGCCGGATAATAATTTTAATATTTTCATATTATACTAAATTAATCATTTTGTTTAATATCAATACTTTGGAAAACTGTTTTTGCCAAACGTTCTCCTACCTTATTTTGCAAAGATACATTTTTTTTTGTGTCCAACCACTTTTTTTATAAAAAAGTCTTTTTTTTATGAAAGTAACGAGTAGGGAAGGTGCTTATGGATGGGGCACGTTACTTGGGATGCGTGGTATTGGCTTTTGTTAAGCAGGGAGTCTGGCATATCTCGCCACATCGATTTCCTTAGGCTAAGAAAACTTTGATTAAAACCGTTTTTCGATGAATCCAAAAAATAGGTGTATCTTTGCATTCGAAAACATACGATGCTATGCAAGCTTTTATTCCAGCTGCGGGTCTAGGTACCCGCTTGTTGCCATTGACGGAAAAATGCCCGAAAGCCTTGGTCGAGGTCGGTGGTGTGCCACTGCTGAAAAGTGCCATCGACAGACTCTCCGCCTTGGGTGTGAACAGGATTGTCATCAACGTTCATCATTTCGCTGACATGATAACGGAATATCTTTCCAGACATACTTGGGAGACGGAAATCCTCGTCTCTGACGAGAGTGACTTGCTTCTTGATACAGGCGGAGGTCTGAAAAAGGCGGAGCCCTTGTTCAACCCGGCAGAACCCATTCTGCTGCATAACGTTGATGTCTTGTCAAGCATAGATTTGTCAAGCATGGTTGACAATCATTGCTGCAATGGCGACCTTGTGACGCTTGCGGTTTGCGACAGGGAAACGTCTCGTTACCTATTGTTTGACTCTCAAAGGAAACTCACGGGTTGGTGTAACAAGAAAACGGGAGAGACCCAATGGGTGGATGCACCATCTCCGACATTCACACCGTTGGCCTTTAGCGGCATTGGAGTTCTTGAACCAAAGGCGCTCTCTCTTATGCCACCGTGCGATAGTCCCTACTCTATTATCCCATGCTATTTGCAGATGGCAAAAGACCATCGAGTAGGTTGCTATGTACATCGTCCAGATGAATGGATGGATGTCGGTACTCCACAAAGATTATTACAAGCACAATCATGGTATCATTCCTCGCAGAAATAGCGCAAAGGCTCCTTGCCGACCATCCCGAAGAGCTTGACCAGCTTACGGTCGTTTTCAACAATCGTCGTTCAGGCCTTTTCTTAAGGCATCAACTCATGGCGGAGATGACCTCGCCGCATTTCATGCCCCAAACGCTTGGCATGGATGATCTGATCAAGGATTGGTCGGGTGTGGAAATCGTACCCAACGAGTTGTTGCTGTTCGAGTTGTTCGATGTGTATCGTAGACATTTTGGCGACGATGCTAAATATGCCACTTTCGAAGAGTTCATCTCTTTTGGCGACATGCTGCTGGCCGATTTCTCGGAAATTGATTTGTATTGTGTCGATGCTCAAAGGCTTTTCTCCAATCTCCATGATATCAAAGCAATTGGAGAATGGAATATAGAGGTGGGCCACTTGACACCTTTCCAAGAGAAGTACCTCCACTTCTACCAATCGCTGTATCATCTTTACACGGGGCTTAGGGACAACTTACTGTCTCAGCACCGTGCATACGCAGGTATGGCATATCGGCTTGTGGCCGAGAATGTCGAGGAGTTTGTCCAAAAGCACCGCGACCGCCATTTCTGTTTTGTGGGGTTCAATGCCCTCTCTTCGAGTGAGGAAAAGATAATTCGCGAGTGCGTGGCCGCGGGAATAGGTACGCTATACACCGACGGCGACCCCTTCTACTTCGACGACGAGGGGCAGGAAGCGGGCTTTTTCCTTCGTAGGAATCGGCAGCTGTTTCCCAATATCGGCAATTATGAAAGTCACTTTGCAGCTGGTAACAAAACCGTTACGGTTGTCAGTTGCCCCGAGAGTGTGCTGCAGTGCAAGTATACGGGCCACATCATTCGGCAGCGTTTGCAAGGGGAGACTGATGGCAAGCTTAGCGACACGGCCATTGTGTTGGCTGACGAGTCGCTTCTTCTCCCAGTGTTGAACAGTCTTCCTGAGGAGGTAAGGACGGCAAATGTGACGATGGGGTTCCCAATGACGAATACTGCCATCCATGCCTTGGCGTTAAAACTGTTTTCATTGCACAGTAACCGACGGGGAGCTACTTTCTACCATAGGGATGTGGTGGAGATTCTCTCGGATGATGCTGTTTGTAAAATGCATGGAACAAGCAACATGTATGCCAAATTGAACAGGATTCTCTATCAAAGCCACGTCGTCTATGCTGATTTCGACACGCTCTCCGCGCTTTGTGGCGAGCAGGGTATCGACCTTTCACCACTATCGTTCCTATTTTGCAAAACTCCACCCTCAGTTGATGAGTTCCTTCAAATTGCCAGCCAGCTTGTTCAACGTCTGTATGGGGACAACCTTCTGGGCGACAATGTGAGGGAGCGTGAGGCTCTTGCTTGTCTCCTTGAGATGGTAAACCATTTCCAGGAGATACAAAGTCGGTATCATTTTATTGAGAACCTCAGTGTGCTGCAAAAGATATTCAGCCGGCTTGCCCAACGCCGTTCGGTGGCGTTCTATGGCGAGCCGCTCGAAGGGCTGCAAGTCCTGGGTGTTCTTGAAACGAGAAACCTTGATTTCAAGCACTTAATCCTCATTTCCGTGAATGAGGGTACACTTCCCGCCGCACGAAGCTTCAACTCGCTGATTCCATATAATTTAAAGGTTGCTTTTGGGCTTCCCACCTTTCATGAGAAAGATGCTGTGTATGCCTACAATTTTTACCGTCTACTACAGCGAGCTGAGGACATCCACATCCTGTACAGCACCGAATCGGACGGAATGGGCAAGGGGGAGCCCAGCCGTTTTATTCAGCAAATACGTCGTGAACTATCTCAAAAATATCCTGACAATATCACGCTGTCCGAAGAGGTCCTTTCGGCTGTCAATGTGGCATCCGCCATCACACGGCAGGACAGTGCCGAGAAAAGTCCTGCGGTTCTCTCCCGCATCCACGAACTCGTAAACCGTGGGCTTTCGCCGTCAGCCCTCAATAAGTTCCGGGG
>DAIOUZ010000265.1:0-3392 GCA_036759285.1 Candidatus Limiplasma sp.
CATCGAAACCCTGGAAGCCATCCGAAAAGAGTCGGACGTGCCCGTCATCATGCTCTCGGGTCACGGCACCATCGAGACCGCTGTGGAAGCTATCAAGAAAGGCGCCTTCGACTTCATTCCCAAGCCGCCCGACTTGAACCGCCTGCTCATCACTTTACGCAATGCTTTGGACAAGAAGAACTTGGCTACCGAGAACAAGGTGCTCAAGAAAGCCGTGAAGATTCAAAACCAGATGATTGGTGAGTCGACACCGATGCTGGAGGTGAAGGACATGATTGAGAAGGTGGCCCCCACCAATGCCCGCGTACTCATTACTGGCGAAAACGGCACAGGCAAAGAACTTGTGGCTCGACAACTGCACGAACTCAGTCCCAGAAACCGTGGTCCTTTCATCGAGGTCAACTGCGCTGCCATTCCTGCGGAACTCATTGAAAGCCAGCTCTTCGGTCACGAAAAAGGATCCTTCACTTCAGCCATCAAGCAGAAGAAGGGTGACTTTGAGTTGGCGGATGGTGGTACCCTGTTCTTGGACGAAATCGGCGACATGAGCCTTTCGGCCCAAGCCAAAGTGCTCCGTGCCTTGCAGGAGAACAAAATCGTGCGCGTCGGTGGCGAGAAGGAAATCCCCGTCAATGTGCGTATCTTGGCCGCCACCAACAAAAACCTGAAGTCAGAGATTGAGAAAGGCAACTTTCGCGAGGATTTATACCACCGCCTCAGTGTCATTGTGATCAATGTGCCGCCATTGCGCGAACGCAAGGACGATATCCCGCTGTTGGTCGGCAATTTCCTGGAAATCATAGCTCAAGACATGGGAAAACCCGTCCCCACTTTCGAGCCTGAAGCATTGGAAGCCTTGAAACAATACCAATGGACAGGTAACATCCGTGAGCTCCGCAACATTGTGGAGCGTCTTGTCATCCTTTGTGGAAACGATATCACGAAAGACGACGTGGTGCGCTTTGGAAACCCGCTGAATTAATGCAGGTCATTGAGCCTGTCGAAATGCCGTCCACTTTTCAATCGGTCTTACGATAAACTCATGGCTTTCAATTACCATTCTTTTTCCTTATATCCTCAAACTTGGACAAAGCCTTTTTGAAGTTTTCCTTCAGTTTCGTCACGCTATCGAAAAAGACTTTATTCTCGCTATAACGGTCCAGCACAAGATACCAATGTGTTTGTCTGTTTTTTATGCTGTAACCAAGTTGGAAGCCGTCATCCGTACGATAGAAATTCTCGCAGTAATCCTTTCGGGCGCTCCTGTCCTTGTGTTCCTCAGCAATCAACGACTCTAAAACATTATCGATTTCCACAAAGTCGTCGTAGGCCACAAAAACCTCAACAGCGGGTTGTTCTTTCACCTCTTTACGGTACATGCGATAGAAATACTGGACGGTACCCTCCACCTCAACGGTTCTAACCGAAGTTTCCAAGCCATCGAAAAGCTGGGCGTAAAGCGTCGTGATGGCATAGTCCGTAATCTTGCATTGGACCCCGGTTTGATGGGTCAACTGTTCATACTTTGTCTGGCGGTCATCCACCCTGACATAGGGAGTTTGAGCCAGTAAGAGCCTGCCTGCAAGCAGCATCATGGCAAGTAAAACTACTCTTTTCATGTCTAATACCTTTTAGTTTGTTTTCTTTTGGTAATGAACTGCAAAGATATGAATTTCGCTAAAATGGCAAGTTTTTTTTCGCACCCCTTGCGGGGTTAGGAAATTAGCTGTACTTTTGCAGTCCGTTCTTTGAGGATGATCGTTCATCATCAAAACCTGTTGGGGGATTGAAATATGCGGCTGCCACAGTGTGACAGCCCTACAGACTCTAAACTCTCAACACTAAACTCTAAACTAAACAAAGGGGATGTATGGTTTTGACAGCAAGATGAATTGTCATGTAAGCATGTCGAGCCTCGCAGTGACGCTCGTAAATCTTGACTGCAAAAAATTAATTGGCGAAAACAACTACGCTCTCGCTGCCTGATTGAAGCACAGTAGATCACTGGCTTAATCCCTTCACAAGGTGAGGGGACGAGACATCCCGCAGGTGGAGATTCCTGATTCCGGCCTGAGCCCGGGGTGCTAAGCAATTTCGGGATAGCCTTGTCGGCGCTCCGACAGCAAGGCGAAGCCTTAGGAGATAAGGTCGCGTTTAGGGCGTTCGCTCCCTTGCGCGGCACGAAAACCAACAGCGGAATAAGCATGTAGAAACCATGGGGGTTCCTTGTTTGGACGAGGGTTCGACTCCCTCCATCTCCACTTTTTGGACATAAAAACCCGCTGATTTTCAGCGGGTTTTATTTTTTTCTATTCCCAAAGTAAGAATTCCTCGAGATTGTCGCGGTTGATCACCGAAAAGACCACTTCGGGATAGGCGTTTAAACATGTTTTCCAAAAATATCATGGTTTTTTTTCGGAATGCATTCCGTAAAAATCAATATTTTTATGGAATATTATAAAAAATAGATTAAGCCTCCCGAATGATTTCGTCCAACTCAACGATTACAGCATGGTGAAAATCATTATTTTAAGAAACGTGAAGGTCCATGTGACGGATTTCGTCAAGTCTCTTCTGGTCTAATACGCCAGATTCCAAAAGGCGGTTAGACTCTTCGTCAAGTTTTTGTTGAAAAAAGTGAGTGGCTTCAAGTTCCTTTTTCAACATCTCATAGACGTAAGAAGGACTTTGCTAAAACGAATCCCCTTCCTTAATTTGCAGAAGGTCATAAACATGGGAAGAATACACTTTTTCTAAAACCTCGCTGATGCTGACACCTTCATCCTCGATAAGGGATGTCGTTAACTGGTCAACAATTCTGTTCACCAAATTTTCCTGTATTTGTTTTTCACTCATAGCCTATTGAAATCCATATTTATCCCGTGCTAGAGAATTATGCCAGATATCCTCCGTTGTTTTGGCAGCAGACGACGAGGTCGTCCACAGCGTCCTCAATAGACTGCAAATGTTCAATCTCATAGAAATCCACAAGAAACGCCACACCCTTGAAACGCAAAAGATACATGAACGCTTCCTTAGCAGGAAGGTGGATCCGCGGCCCGAAGGCGCGGATGCAAGCGTTGGTATAAGGTATTTTGTACTTGCTCATCGAATACGGATTGTTTCAGCCGCAAAAAAACATTTTCCGAAAAACAACAATGCCTTCAAAACACTTCAATTTAATTATCTCATCGTATAAACCTCATTCCTGATGTGTCAAGTCTTTGGACGTTCTAATTGTTGGCGCTACCATCAAAGCAGTTGCGTCAAATCACAATGAAACATGTCTCGAAAAGAACCGGCTTCTACTTTCACAGGCATTAAAAACACAAATTACTATAGGGATTGTCGTATAATTCTAGATTTATGACTTACCTTGTTGATTGTGTTTA
>DAIOUZ010000266.1:0-3374 GCA_036759285.1 Candidatus Limiplasma sp.
TTCACCAGCTGCCTTCACCTATCTCGACCTTGCCTACAGCGATGCCAAAAATGAAATCGGCCTTTCGTGGGCGGGTTATGTGGACGAACGCAAGACCTTTGCTTTGCAACCCAAGGACTATAAAGGCGACATCATCGGTGTGCAGGCGCAACTATGGTCATCGCAGCTCCGCAGTTTTGACGACGTCACCTATCAGATGCTTCCCAAAGCCCTCGGCATAGTTGAGCGTGCTTGGAACGCCCACCCTGAATGGCCCACTGAAGCGGACTTCAATGCCGACTTTAAGCGGTTTTACAGTGTCATCGTCACAAGGGAGATGCCGGTTTGGGAGCAAAATAGCTATGCGTTTAAGAAAAGAAATGCGGAATAGAGCACTTCACCCTATTCCGCATTCGTCATTCCGTATTTCTGGAGTTTATTCGCCCAGCAAATGTTCAAACAAGAAGTTGTCAATCTTGTTGAAGAGGTGCATGCGGCACTCGCCGTAGCCGTATTCGTAGCCGCCGTAGATGCCGTGGTTCTTGTTGGGATAAATCATCAGGTCGAACTGCTTGTTGTTGGAAATCATGGCTTTGATGAGCTCCATCGCGTTCTGGTAGTGAACGTTGTCGTCGCCGCTGCCGTGGCAAAGCAGGTAGTTACCCTTAATCATCGCTGTGTTATGAACGGGTGAGTTGAGATCATAACCATCGGGGTTCTCCTGAGGCGTACGCATGAAACGCTCGGTGTAAACATTGTCGTAATAACGCCAGTTGGTCACAGGAGCCACTGAAACGGCCGTGCTGATAACATCAGCGCCCTTGGTGATGCCGTTGGCTGCCATGAAGCCGCCGTAACTCCAGCCGTAGATGCCGATTCTGCTTCCATCCACGTAGGGCTGCTTGGCCATGTACTTGGCAAGGGTAATCATGTCTTCGGTTTCATATTTGCCCAATTGCAGGTAAGTCATCTTTTTGAAGACCTCACCCTGCGCACCGCTACCACGGTTGTTGATGGACACGCTGATGATGCCATGCTGTGCCAGCAGCTGCAACCACCAATAGTCGCTGTTGGCCCATGAGTTGTTCACCGTCTGATGGCCGGGACCGCCATACACATAAATCAACACAGGGTATTTCTTTGCGGGGTCGAAATCGGGAGGCAAGATTTGCCAAGCATCTATATCGACTTGGGTGCCATCGGGCAAGGTGAAAGCGGGGTCACTGATCTTCATCAGTTTCTTCTCGCCGAGGTTGAAGGTCTTCAGCTTCTCGGCAAACTCGTGGTTGTCCTCCAGCACACGCGCCAACTTGCCTTGATTGGTGTAAAGTTCAAACTGTCTTGGTTGGCTGATGGTGGAGTTGATATTAATAAGGTAGCTGAAGTCGTTGCTAAACGTAGCTTGGTTGGTGCCCGGGCGACCAATCACCTCGCGCATCTTGCCCTTAAGGTTGACAGCGTAGATTTGGCGGTCAACGGGTGTGTTCTTCGCAGCCTGGAAATACACTTCCTTGCCGTCGAAGCCGTAGACTTCGGTCACATCCCAAGGACCGTCGGTGAGTTGCTTGGCCTGTGTGCCATCGAGATTGCAAAGGTAGATGTGGTTGTAGCCGCTCTTCTCCGAGGTCATCAGGAAACGTTTGCCGTCCTCGAGGAAGTGCCAGTCGTCAGTGATGTCGATGTAATATTCATTGGTCTCGTCATAGAACACGCGGCTTTTGCCCGTCGTGGCATCGGCGGCCAGAATCTCAAGATGGTTTTGGTGGCGGTTGAGGCGTTGGATGGCCAGCACGTTGGCATCCTTGGTCCAAGCGATGCGGGGCAGATAGATGTCGGTTTCTTTACCCGTATCCATCTTCACCGTCTTGCCGCTTTCGAGGTCATAGATATAGATTTCGACGATGGAGTTATCCTCACCTGCTTTGGGATACTTGAAGCTGTACCAATCGGGATAAAGGCCTTCAAATTCCTCCATCTGGAACTCGCGGACGTTCGATTCGTCGAACTTCATGAAAGCAATCTTCTTGCTATCGGGCGACCAATAGAAACCCTGCGAGAAGCTGAATTCCTCCTCGTAGACCCAGTCGGGCGCACCGTTAATGATATGGTTATAGAGACCGTCTTTGGTAAACTGTTTCTCCTCCCCTGTCTTCAGGTCTTTGATGAAGAGGTTGTTGTCGCGCATGAAAGCGACCTTGGTGGCATCTGGCGAGAAGGTGGCCAAACGCTGCTTGCCGTTGTCGGAGAGGGGTTGCAGGGTCTTAGTATTGAAATCGTAAATGTAATAGGTGGCGTGATAGGAATGGCGATAGATGCTCTCCATGTCAGTGGCGCACAGCATCTTATCCTCATTGGCACTCAATTCATAGTCTTGAAGCCCGATGGGCAGCGAATCGGGATGCATGGTGAGGTCGGAAATGCCGAACAATGTCCTTTCAAGTTCTCCCGTCTTGTAGTTGTAGATGTTGAGATGGCCTTTTTCAAAGTTGGCATAGGTCTTGCCGTCTTTCATCGAGTTCATGCCGCGGACGCTCTTGGCATAGAACGTGGAGCGCATGTAAAGGTCTTCCAAATCAAAGTTCTTCTTCTCTTGGGCCGTAGCCGAAAGCGTTCCCAGAACAAGGAACAAACTGACTAATAAGTATTTAAACTTCATAACGATTAGATTTGATTGCACAAAGATAGAATTTTTTCAAAAAAAGAAAGAAAATTTCTTGTCGGTTTCGGAAAAAGCCGTATTTTTGCACCCGCATTTGGGACGGTAGCTCAGTTGGTTTAGAGCGCATGCTTGACAGGCATGAGGTCACAAGTTCGATCCTTGTTCGCCCCACGATGAGAGACGCAATGCCTTGCGTCTCTTTTAAATCAAAACGGGGGACGTTAGCCCAGTTGGTTTAGAGCGCTGCCTTCACACGGCAGAGGTCACTGGTTCGAGTCCAGTACGTCCCACCACCCCTTAGAGGCACCCGCAAGGTGCCTCTTTTTTTATGGTTTTTCTTCGGTGCTTCACAACAATTCACTATCTTTGCGCATCTTTAATACCGCATCGAAATGAAAGTCAAATCGCTTATCCTCACTCTGTTCCTTCTTGCAGGAACGCTCCTTGCCACCGCGCAGGAGAAGAAAAACATCACTCTCGAAGATCTTTACCAGCGGCCTACCTTCTACGCGAAGAGCGTTAGGGGCATGAACTCCATGAAAGACGGTGTCACCTACGGCTCGTTCGAGAAAGGGGCGCTGAACATCTATAACTATCAGACCGGGAAGCTCGTCAAGACCCTCTTCAAGATGGACGACCTCGTGCTGGAAGGGGAGGAGAGACCCCTCCCGATGCAGAACTACAAGCTGAGCGACGAAGAGATAACCGGCAGAACCGATAAGGATCAGCGCCGGAT
>DAIOUZ010000267.1:0-3241 GCA_036759285.1 Candidatus Limiplasma sp.
CAACGAAGACAAAATCCGCCAAGACCTACAACAGAACTACGCCGTGGTGGCCGAGGCCATCCAGACCATCCTGCGCCGCGAACAAATCGAAGGCGCTTATGAGCTGCTGAAAGGCCTCACCCGCACCAACAAGCACATCGACAAGGCGGCCATTGACGAGTTCATCAAGGGCCTGCCCGTGAGCAAGGAAATCAAAGCGGAATTATTGGCTATTACACCAGAAAACTATACTGGATATAACTACTAAAACCTATACATGATGGATAACGGCTTCATTCCACCTCATGGACACTACCAAGAGTTGCTTTCATACAAGAAATCGGCGATTGTGTATTCTGCAACAGTCAAGTTCTGCGAAAGATTTATAAGCATCAAGGATAGAACATACGACCAAATGATTCAGGCTGCTCGATCAGGAAAGCAGAACATTATTGAAGGCTCAAAAGCTTCTGGAACTTCTAAGGAAACGGAGATTAGGCTGACTAATGTGGCAAGAGCTAGTTTGGAAGAATTGTTGGAGGATTACAAAGACTACATAAAAAACAGGAAAGAAGTTATTTGGGATAAGAATAGCAGAGAAGCGTTGTATGTTAGAAAGTTAGCATATTCGAAAGACGAATCATACGAGAACACATACGAACAATTCATCGAAACCCGAAGCGGAGTGGTTTGTGCCAACATTATTCTTTGCTTAATCCATCAGTGCAATTACCTCCTTGACCAACAGATTAGAAGACTGGAAGAAGACTTTGTTAAGAATGGTGGTTTGAGAGAAAGGATGTATCAGGCAAGAAAGAATTATAGAGATAATCCTACTCTTTCACAAGAAATACAAGATAATAAGGAGAATAACGAGAAAGGAACGGACACTATTCCTAAAAACGACAACAATAATGACAAAAAGGATAGGCCAACATAAGTCCTATAGGACCTATAAGACCTATAAATGACCAACCAACAACTATCCAAACTATGCAAAAACAGCCCAAAACCTTTTCTCGTGTTTTATCATATATAAAACCTTATTGGGGCAGCATCGTCCTGAACCTGGTGTTTAACCTGATCACCATCTTCTTCTCGCTGTTCTCCTTCGCCTTGGTGGGCCCGTTCCTCACCTTGCTCTTCAAGGAAGGCATCGTCGAAAAAGTGGCCAAGCCAGACTTTGCCTTCACTTCCGACTACCTGATGGGCTATCTCAACTGGTTCATGAGCAGCCTCATCGCCGACGGAGGCAAATACCATGCGTTGGTGTTCATGTGCCTGTTACTACTGGTGGCTTTCTTCTTCCGCAACCTCGGGCGTTTCTTTGCCTGCTACTTCATGGCCAACGTGCGCGTGGGAGCTGTCCACGACCTGCGCCGCGACGTCTACAACAAGATCCTCATCCTGCCCCTCTCCTTCTACCACAGCCGTCAGAAAGGCGACACCATCGCGCGCATCACCACCGACGTGCAGGAGGTCGAGGTCTCGATCTTGAACTACTTGGAGATGCTCATCAAGGACCCGCTGACCATCTTGTTCTTCTTCCTCTTTATGGTGACTTTAAGCCCGAAACTGACGCTCTTCGTCATTCTCGTGCTGCCCGTCGCAGGTCTGCTTATCGGCAAGGTCGGCAAGATGTTGAAGAAAGAGTCGAAGGAAGGCCAAACCAAGCTGGCGGGCATCATCTCCACCGTGGAAGAGACCATCTCGGGTTTGCGTATCATCAAGGCCTTCAACGCCATACGATACTCAGAAGACAAGTTTGAAGAACAAAACGCTGACTACACCAAGGTACTCCGTGGCATCCACCGCAAGCGCGACATGAGTTCCCCGATGAGTGAGTTCCTCTCCTCGGCTGTGGTCATTCTCGTTTTGTGGTTCGGCGGCAAACTCATCCTCGGTGGCGGCGGCGGTATCGACGCGGGCAGTTTCATCAGCTACATCGTCGTCTTCTCGCAAATCATCTCCCCCGCCAAGTCGTTCTCGCAAGGCTACTACAACGTGCAGAAAGGTATCGCCTCAGCGGAAAGAATATTCGAGATTCTGGATGCCGAAGAAGTGATTACAGAAAAGGAAAACGCTTTACCCATCAAGGATTTCAACGACAGCATCGAATACAAGGACGTGCATTTCAGTTATGGCAAGGATGAGGTCCTAAAAGGCATAGACTTGAAGATACCCAAAGGCAAGTTCGTCGCCCTTGTCGGCGAGAGCGGTGGCGGTAAGTCCACCATGGCCGACCTCCTGCCGCGTTTCTACGAAGTCGGCAGCGGCAGTGTCTGCATCGATGGCCACGACATCCGCGACTACAAAATCGGCGACCTGCGTGGCCTGATGGGCGTGGTGTCGCAAGAGACCATCCTCTTCAACGACACGGTGTTCAACAACATCGCCTTCGGCATGGAAAACGTGTCAAAGGAGAAAGTCATCGAAGCCGCCAAAATCGCCAATGCGCATGAGTTCATCATGGAACTGGAACATGGCTACGACACCCGCATCGGTGACCGTGGCATGAACCTATCTGGTGGTCAGCGTCAACGCTTGAGCATCGCCCGTGCCGTGCTGAAAAACCCGCCCATCCTTATCCTCGACGAGGCCACCTCGTCGTTGGACACCGAGAGCGAGCGCTTAGTGCAGGATGCCTTGTCAAAGGTGATGAGCCAGCGCACCTCCATCGTCATCGCCCACCGTCTATCGACTATCCAATACGCTGACGAAATCGTGGTCCTGCAAAAAGGCCAGATCATCGAGCGCGGTAAGCACGACGACCTCATCGCCCTCGGCGGTGTCTACAAGAAACTCACGGACCTGCAATCCATCGGATAACACTATGAAAAAGCGATTCACCTTTTCCACCGGCGAGCACATTGAAGCCGACCTTGACGATCTGCAAAGGCTTCTATCCGATAACAAGCAATATTTGCAGAACTACGAAGAGGTCTTCAGTTCCCTCGAAGATGACGACTACGTGGCGCGCGGCAACGGCTTCTGCGACCGCAAATACAGCGATGACTTCATTGAGGGGCAAATGGAGAAATACGCACAACGGATCAAGGAAATCGAAGGCTGGATAGCCGAGTGGAAGTAGTTTTTCCGCAAAAACTTGCCGGTATCGGCAAAAACGGGCCTTTTTCACTACATTTTTGATGTTTTTCTTGCCGATACCGGCAAAAAAGGCATCTGTGCCAAAATATTGCACAATTTTTGACTTATAGGTCATTTTGCAGGCTGAGATAAGGGCTGAAGCCCAATGGATAAA
>DAIOUZ010000268.1:0-1182 GCA_036759285.1 Candidatus Limiplasma sp.
CGCAAAGAAGAAGACATAGCTTTTTTCCAACGCTTGGTCGACAAAGATCCATACAACAGCAAGGCTTGGACCAACATTGGTGACGTCTACCGTATGATGGGACAATACGAGAAATCCATCGACCCATACGAATTTGCCCTCAGCATCGATCCGGAAGACCTTTGGACCAATATGCACCTGGCAGACATCTACTACGACCTGGGCCGCTACAAGGAAGCCATCGACACCCTTGAAGAAGCCTTGCGCAACGGGGTGGAGACCTCAATGATCCATACCACCATCGGTGACTGTTATTATCGTCTCAATGACTTGCAGACCGCCGAAGATCACTTTCATAAGGCACTGGAGATCAATGAGATGATTGGCGCAGGATGGGCTGGCCTCGGTTATGTTTACAGCGACCGAGGCTATAGCAAGAAAGCCATTCGCTTTTTCGAAAAGGCAATGGAATTGGAACCCTGGGAAACCGACCATCTCTACTCCATCGCCACCGACTACATGAAGCTCAAGGAATACGACAAGGCGATGGAATATCTACGCAAGATTCAGGAGCAGACACCCAACGATGCCGACGCCTATTATTACATCGCCGACCTCTATGGTCAACAAGACAAAATCGACGAGGCTATCAATACCATCAAGTTCGGGTTGCTGCAAACCGACAACGACCCGTCTCTCCTTTATCTGTTGGCTTACGCCTATTTCGTCAAAGGCAGTCACGGCCAGGGCATCGAGGCGCTCGACCACGCACTGGAAGCTGATTTTGAGGCTTATCCCGACTTCTTGGAATACGACCGAGAATTGCTGGCCAACGACAACGAGATCCTCGAACTGATTGAACAACACAAAAAGAATCAAGAAACCAACACCAATCCTGCATGAAGAATTATATTTACATTTTCCTCATCGCCATGGTGCCGTTGATCGAATTGCGCGGCGCCATCCCCGTAGCCTACGGTATCCACACGGCCAACCCTGATTTCAGCCTCTTTTGGAGCTACATCATCATCGCCATCGGCAACATGCTACCCGTACCCTTCATCTATTTCTTCGCCCGCAAGGTCTTAGAATGGGGTAAAGATGTCAAAGTACGCTGGTTCAGCAGGTTCTGCCTCTGGTGCCTCGAAAAAGGCGAAAAAGGCGGCCAAAAACTGCAAGCCAAAGCCGGTCGCGGCCTCTATT
>DAIOUZ010000268.1:1248-2605 GCA_036759285.1 Candidatus Limiplasma sp.
AGACATGGACTTCAAGAAAAGCGTGATTGCCGTCATCGGTGGCGTCATCCTCGCCAGCGTGATTGTAGGCGTGGTTTGCACCTTGGGATTTGGGGCGATATTTGGAATCAAATAATTGAAAATGAAACGCTACGGACTCATCGGACATCCTTTGAAACACTCGCAGTCGAGGTTCTACTTCAACGAGAAATTCGAATACGAGGGTTTGGATTGCCTCTATCAGCACTTCGACCTTAAGTCGTTGGACGAGCTACAAGAAGTCATGGAGAAGTATCCCGACCTCTGCGGCTTCAATGTGACGATACCTTACAAAGAAGCCATCATCCCACTTTTGAATGAGGTTGATGCCGTGGCCAAGGAGGTCGGTGCCGTCAATGTGGTGAAAATCAACGAAGGCAAGCTGAAAGGCTATAACACTGATGTCTACGGCTTTGAGCAATTGTTGAACCGAGCCATTAAAGACAAGGAAATTGAGCATGCTTTGGTTTTGGGAACAGGCGGAGCTTCGAAAGCCGTGCAATATGTGCTGAAGAAAAAAGGCATCCCTTATTCCACCGTCAGCCGCTCGGCCGAGAAAGGTGATTTCACCTACGAGACCCTGACCGATGACATCCTACGACAGAACCACCTCATCATCAATACAACGCCGTTAGGCATGTTTCCGCAAATCGACAACTTCCCCGACCTGCATTATCAAGGTCTGAGCAAGAAGCATATCCTTATCGACTTGATTTACAACCCGAAAGAGACAGCCTTTATGGAGTTAGGCAAGACTTGGGGTGCCAAGGTATATGGCGGAATGCAGATGTTTGAGGAACAGGCGAAGCAAACGTGGGAGATTTTTAATAGTTAATGGACTATGGCCGATGGCCTATGACTATGGCCAACTTAACGGAACGTAAAAGTGGCCATAGTCATCAGCCATAAGCCATAGTAAAAAAAGATAAAATGACGAGAAGTAAAGTAAAACGAGAACCAGAATATCTTGAGGACGTGCTGATAGTGGACGCAGGCTCAGAGGGCATGTCGGTGGCCAAGCCTGAAGGGCGCGTGGTCTTCATTCCTTTTGGCGTGCCCGGCGATGTGGTTGACATTGAAGTCTACAAGCGCAAGAAAAACTTCTTTGAGGGCAAAATATTGAACTTCAAGAAGATGTCCGAAAAGCGCGTGGAGCCTGTCTGCCAGCATTTTGGTCTCTGCGGTGGCTGCAAATGGCAACAGATGGCCTACCAATGGCAGACCTACTACAAGCAAAAGCAGGTGAAAGACAACTTCGACCGCATCGGGAAAATCGAGTATCCTGAGATTCGTCCGATTTTGGGTTGTGAGAAACAGTTTGCCTACCGAAACAAGTTGG
>DAIOUZ010000268.1:2615-3158 GCA_036759285.1 Candidatus Limiplasma sp.
CCGACGGCGCACCCATTGGCACTCACGACGAGGAATACTGCAAAGGTCTCGGTTTCCATCTGCCCCAACTCTTCGACCGCGTGGTTGACATCGAAAAATGCCACCTGCAAGCCGACCCGTCAAACGACATCCGCTTGTTTGTCAGGCGGTTTACGTTGGAGCGACATCTCCCATACTATAACTTCCGCGCCCACGAAGGCCTGATGCGCAACCTGGTAATCCGTTGCAATTCCAAAGGCGAGTTCATGGTGATCCTGGTCATCAGCGAGGAGAACGCCGTCATCCGCAACGAGCTAGTGCCCGCCCTGGAGAAGGCGTTCCCGCAGATCGTCTCGCTGCTGCTGATCATCAACAACAAGCTGAACGATGTCATCAACGACCTGCCCTACGAATGCCTGAAGGGCGATCCCTGGCTCATCGAGACCATGGCCTCTCCCCGACCCGGCCATCCCGACCTGAAGTTCCGTATCGGTCCCGTATCGTTCTTCCAGACCAACGTCTATCAAGCCGAGCGGCTGTACCGGGCCGCCTTCGACCTGGCCG
>DAIOUZ010000269.1:0-3155 GCA_036759285.1 Candidatus Limiplasma sp.
CTGAGGATGTATCTCGTTGTCTTTGTGCTCTATGAGTTCGTCTTTAAAGACTGGGGTGTCCCATTTTGGGTGCCAGCGGTCATCTTCATTGCCATCATCCTTCTGTATACCTTCAAGGGTGGCATCAAGACGGTGGTTTGGACAGATACCTTGCAGACGACATTTTTGTTACTGGCTGCTTTTATGACGGCATGGTTTATCCTCAAGAACCTCAACCTTTCCTTTGGCGAGTTACTTAAATCGGCCTCGGCGAAAGGCTATACCAAGATGTTTGAGACCGACTGGACACACAATAAGTTCTGGGTGAAGCAGCTGTTGAGTGGTATGTTCATCACCATCACTATGACGGGCCTCGATCAAGATATGATGCAGAAGAACTTGACTTGCAGGAATTTGCGTGATGCCCAAAAGAATGTGATGACTTCAAGCCTGTTGTTTGTGGTGGTCAATGCCTTGTTCCTCTGCTTGGGTGCGGCATTGATTTATTACGCACAAGCAACTGGGTTCCAACTACCTGTCAATGAAGCGGGTGTAGTGGTTAACGACAAGATTTTCCCCTCTGTGGCGTTCTCGTTGAGCAAGTTTACGGCCGTCGTATTTGTCATTGGCCTCGTTGCAGCCGGGTATTCCAGTGCCGACGGCACTTTGACGGCGTTGACGACTACCTTCTGCTTCGATTTCATGCATTTCGACAAGAAACAACTGACCGAAGAGCAAATCACGCAACGACGCAAATGGATTCACGTGGCCTTTGCCATGCTTTACTTGTTGGTTATCATTGCGTTCCGACCTTTCCATAACGAGTCGTTGATTGACAAGGTGTTCGACATTGCTGGTTACACCTACGGGCCGCTGCTGGGCTTGTACTCTTTTGGGTTGTTCGTCAAAAACAGAAAAGTCATCGACAAGGCCGTCCCCTTTATTGCCATTGCGTCGCCCATCATCAGTTACTTCTTGAAAATGTATTCCCCTCAATTGCTATTTGGCTATAAGATAGGCTTTGAAATATTGATTATCAATGGATTGCTGACTTTCTTCGCTCTGCTCGCTTTCAGCAAAAGGGAAAAAACGGTAGTTGTCGAAAATTGTGTATTTTTGAAGCATTAAATCAAATCACATCATTATGAATAGATTAGTTACAAAGTTTGCGCTTTCTCTGTTGGCTTTGACCTTGATGGGTGGTCAACTTCGTGCGCAGTTTACCACTACATTTGCCAAGAATGTGAACCCTGGCCAGCAAAACGGCTTGTATTATTCGTTGCCGCAGACGGTTCTGAAGTTGGATTTCATCATTCAGGAGACCAATTTGGTTAAGGGCCCGCTAAAGGATTATGCGTCCAATTACTTGGAAATGGAAGACTATGTGGAATACGAAACCACTGAGTATAATCTTCTTGACGTGAAGATGTCGACGGTCGCCAACCCTGACCCCAATGCTTTGTTTTTTGTTAATTTTACGAGTGTGAGAGGTGGCAGCGGAATAGAGTTTGACCTGATGCCTGACGGAATCATCCGCAGTGTTGGTATAGGCGGTTTAACCGATGGTGCGTTAGAAAAGCCTTTAGCCTGTAACGAATCTTCAACTTGCTGCCATGAATCGGATGGAAGCGATGAGGACTTTATTGGGCTGATTTCGGCAGGAAAGACCAATGCCCAGTTGGCCAAGGAAATTGCCGACAAGATTGAGTCGATTCGCAAGGCTAAGTTCTATCTGATTTCCGGTGACGTCGAGATGGCCTCCAATCCTGAGACTTTTAATGCCATGTATCAGAAACTTGATGAGATGGAGAAGGAATATACGAGTCTACTTGTGGGCAAGCGTGTTTCAAAAAAAGTGGTGAAGACGGTGTATGTGATTCCAAATAAGGAAGTTACCACACAGACTATTGCAAAATTTTCTGAAAAAGACGGTCTGACAGTTGGCACGAGCGGTTCGGGTGACATGATTTCAGTTCAGACCCTTTCGCTGAATACTACGGCAGCCATCAATGCGCCAAGCCAGTCGGCCATTGAGTCGATGACGTATGAAAACAAGGTGTTTTATCGCGTTCCCGAAGTGGTCAATGTGAAAGTGATGGTTGGTGGGGAGACGATGCTCGAAGACAGGTTGATGGTCAATCAATTGGGCGCAGTGCTTATGGCACCGATTTCCAATTCCAAGTTGTTGTTTGACACGGAGACCGGTCAGATAGTCAACCTAAAGATGCAATAAGGGAAGGGCACCGCGAGGTGCCTTTCTTGTTATAGGGCTTCTTTGATTTTCACCAATTGCTTCAGCAGGTTCTCGGCCAGGTCGAGACGTAGCATGTTGGCACCGTCGGATTTGGCTTTGGCTGGGTCAGGATGGGTTTCCATGAAGATACCGTCGACGCCTGCCGCAATGCCCGCTTTGGCGATGAGGCCGATAAGTTCAGGCTTCCCACCTGTCACGCCGCTGCTTTGGTTAGGCTGTTGAAGCGAATGGGTCACATCCAGGATGACAGGCACGTCAAATTGTTGCATGGCAGCGATATTGCGATAATCCACCACCAAATCTTGATAGCCGAACATGGAGCCGCGTTCGGTCAACATCACCTTGTCGTTGCCCGATTGCCGAACTTTTTCAACGGCAAAGCCCATTGCCTCGCCCGATAAGAATTGTCCCTTCTTGATGTTAACGGTCTTGCCCGTTTTGGCAGCGGCCACAAGGAGATCGGTCTGGCGGCAAAGGAAGGCTGGAATTTGAAGGATGTCAACGTATTCGGCTGCCATGGCGGCTTCCTCGGCGGCATGGATATCGGTCACCACAGGGAGTTCAAATTCCTTTTTGATTCTTTGCAACACTTTCAAAGCTTTTTCATCACCAATCCCGGTGAAGGAGTCCAGTCTGGAGCGGTTGGCCTTGCGGTAGGAGCCTTTGAAAACGAGCGGAATGTCAAGTTTTTGACAGATGTTTTTCAAGGTCTCGGCGATGAAAAGGGGAGAGGTCTCGTCCTCAATCACGCAAGGACCGGCCAAGAGGAAGAAACGGTCGGGGCGCAAGCCTTTCAGAAAGTTGTATTTCGTGGTGTCCATAGCGGATAATTTTTGCAAAGGTAATAATTAATTTTGAATTACGAATGTGGAATGTGGAATTAGTCGGCTTTGCCGATTATATAATTATGAATTATTCAATT
>DAIOUZ010000270.1:0-3116 GCA_036759285.1 Candidatus Limiplasma sp.
GGGTGCTGTATTTCACCAGAAAGATATTCTACCAAGAAGAGTCGTTTTGGATCGGCAATCCCTCATTGAAACCCACCCTGACGGATGTCTTCGAGCTGTCGTGGGCCAAATATGCAGACAGACTTGGTTCAATGAGCGTAAAAGGCTATTTCAACAATGCCATCAATGCCGTCAATTTGGTGAGCGATGTGGCATTTGACCCACTTTGGAATCGTGTGGTGCCCTATCAAATGCCTGTCAACCTCAACAAATATTTTGAGGCGGGCGGAGAGTTTAACGTCACTTACCGACCCAGCCCCACTTTCAACGTCAGATTGGAAGCCAACGTCTTTGACTCGCACATCGAAACCTATTACGACAAGACCCAAGACAGCTTGATATGCAGCAGCATGTGGACCTATCGGGTCCGCCTCGGCACTTGGGTAAAACTATGGAACAAACTGGAGTTGCACGCCACAGCTTATTACAACTCCCCGACCCAAACGCTATTCGCCACACGCCAGACCGCCTACGGCATCGACTGTGGCCTTCGCGCCGACTTCTTCGGCAACCGCCTCTCCCTTCTCTTCAATGCTTTCGACATCTTCAATTGGAACAAGGAAGACAACTACACATTCAACCCCTATTACATTTCTTACGAATCCAACAAAGCCAACAGCCGCTATCTCAGCATCGAGCTAATCTACAGGATTTGGTAAGGAAATGCGCACATCGTTTAAGGATGGCGGCTCCGACGATTACTTAATCTCGTAAGTATTGATGATACCGATGGCTTCTTCAAGTACCATCTTGACCAAGGTGTTGTCGGAGACACGATAGGTCAGCTCGACCGACTTGTAACCGCCTTTCGGCACTTTGCCATTGGCGATGATGGAGATGGTTTTCACGCCTTTTTCTTCCTTGACAGTCAGTTCAGCGTTGTTGTCGGCAGCAGCCTGTTCCCAATTGCCTGAAAGGCAGTTCAGTAAGGTGGAGCGTTGCAGCCCGACCATCTTCACCTTTTCGGCATCGAGTTCGACCTTTTTTCCATCCATGTTGATTTTCACCATGTTGCCTTCAATCTTGAAGTATTCGCCTTGAGGTTCGGTGTAAATCATGCTGAGTTGGTCTTTGCCGTCAAAAATGAGGTGACCGGCTTTGTCTGTGGTTTTGCCCGACACTTTCATCACTTTGGTCTGGGTAAATTCGGTGTCGAAAGTCTTTTGTGCAAAAGCTGTAACGGAAAACAGCATTGCAATGAGAATCAATGTAATATGCTTCATTTCTTCAGATTGTCTAAATAGGTGACTACATCGTTAACGGTTTCAAATTTGGCCAAGGCCTGGTCGGGGATGACGATACCGTAATCGTCTTCAAGACGCATGAGCAACTGGAGGATGTCGACGGAATCGGCACCGAGGTCGCGTTTGATTT
The DNA here is from genome assembly GCA_036759285.1 of Candidatus Limiplasma sp. Lineage (GTDB taxonomy): Bacteria > Bacteroidota > Bacteroidia > Bacteroidales > F082 > Limimorpha. The sequence goes on from DAIOUZ010000270.1 coordinate 1,414, forward strand.
GGGCGTCGAGCGTGACCCGCTCCGGATCAATGCGCAACTGACGCGCTAGAGTGGTTTTTACTACTTCGTACATATTGTTGATTTAAAGATTTAAAATTCAAAATTTAAGTCGGCGTTTCGACAGGCTCAACGACCTTAGCTTTTGCAGGTCCCTGAGCTTGTCGAAGGGCCGTTTTAATACTCATAATGCTCATACTTCATAATAATCTCTTCCATCTTGGATGACAAGGAACTGACCTCCATCTTGTAGGCTTGCTCGATGCATTTTTCCACTGCCGTCGCCTTGCTGGAGCCATGGCCTTTCACCACCGTCTTCGAGGTGCCCAACAACACACTGCCACCGTAGTTCTGGTAATTCATGAACTCCTTCTCCTCCATAAACATCCGCTTCATCAACAATGCACCCAACTTGTAAATCGGCCTCGAATAGATATCCTTCTTCAACTTCTTCAACAATTCCAAGGCAGTACCCTCGGTGGTCTTCACCAACACATTGCCTGAAAAGCCATCACAAACCACCACATCGTAATTGCCCGAAAGCAAGTCGCGGCTCTCCATGTTACCCACAAAATGGATTTCGGGAGTCTCTCTCAGCAAAAAGTATGCCTTTTGTCGAATTTCATCACCTTTTTCTGCTTCTTTTCCCACATTGAGCAAGGCAACACGCGGTTTTTCAATATTATAGACCTTTTCCATGTACAGGCTCGACATGATGGCGAACTGCCTCAGATGTTCCGGTGTGACTTCCACATTGGCACCGCTGTCGCAGATGCCAACGATGCCACCATCCATGGTGGGCAAGAGCGGACAAAAGGCTGGACGAATCACGCCTTTCACGCGTCCGATTCGGGTCAAGGCAGCGGCGACAAGCGCACCCGTTGAGCCAATGCTCACCATCGCGTTGATGTCGTCCTGGTCACGGAGCATACGAACAGCCTTAATCATCGAGCTTTCCTTTTTCAGACGAATGACGTCGATGGGACGTTCTTCACAACCGATAACCTCGGGAGCATGGACGATTTCGAGGCGCGAGGTGTCATAGGTCTTGCCCTTCAGGCAATTCTGAAGCGTAGCCTCATCACCTGTCAGAATCAAATGCAAGTCGGATAACTTGGCCATGGCCGCCAAGGCACCGTCCACATTGGCTTCGGGGCTATGGTCGCCACCGAAACAGTCTATTAGGATTTTTATCATAGTCAGAGGAGTTTTTTTACATAACTTCTGTGCCGCTTGATCTTTTGCTCATCAAAGCGTTTCCACTGGTTTTGTATCGCGTAATTGTCTTCCAGATTCATGTTGGTCTCGGCGTATTCCACGTTTTTGAGCATATTCATCAGGCCAGCGGACACGATGATGCTCACGCCGCGGTTGAGCCACTCAGGGTCGACGCCGATGAGGCAGAGGTCGATGACATTGGGCTTTTTCAAGGCTTTGAGCAACTTGATCAAAGTGATGGGAGTCAGTCTGCCACCCGAAGGACGCACCGCGTCGGCAATGGCTGGAAAAGCCAGTCCGAAGCAAATCATCTTCTCGTTTTCGTCGAGGATGACGGCCACGTTCTTCACGTCGATGACCAAACGGAAGTTATCAATCATCATCTTTTTCATGCCCTCAGTGAAAGGCACGGTGCCGTAAAGCAGTTCGTAAGATTTGTCAAGCAACTCAAAGATGCCGTCGGCGTATTTCTTGAGGAAGTCGTTGGT
>DAIOUZ010000271.1:0-2221 GCA_036759285.1 Candidatus Limiplasma sp.
CGATGATGGCATTGCTGACTTCCGCCAGGCGATAGACGTTGGCCTCGCGGGCACGGTAGTCGCCGCCCTTGATGGTGTCGCGGAAAAGGCGTTCCACGCTGTCACCGTCGTTCTGGTAGTTCTTGGCTGCATTGATGCCGCCTTGGGCGGCGATGCTATGGGCCCGACGGGGCGAGTCTTGGATGCAGAAGATATCGACATTAAAACCCATGGCACCTAACGAAGCAGCAGCCGAGGCACCGGCCAGGCCCGTGCCGACCACGATAATGTCGAGCTTTCGCTTGTTGGCCGGGTTGACCAGCTTCTGCGAGGCTTTATAGTGGGTCCATTTTTCAGATAAAGGACCGGAAGGTATTTTTGGGTTGAGATTCATCTTAGTGGAAAGTTGAAAGTAGAGAGAGTGGAAAGCTTAAAATCCGAAATAAACACCAATGACGACCGTAGTGAACATCAGGCAGATCAAGGAGGCATAAACGATTCCGATGATCTCGATGACCTTGCCGTATTTGTAATTATTGAGACCTAAGGTCTGGAAGATGGCTGCGAAACCGTGGCGGAGATGGAACCACACCACGACGAAGAACAACAGATAGCAGACGGCGATATAGGTGCTCTGAAACTTCTGGTGGGCCTGCTCATAGAAGTTGAGGTTGCCGTCCACCCAGCCTAGTTTCACAAAAAAGAAATCCAAGAAATGCAACAGCAGGCAGGCGATGATCAGGATGCCCGTCCAGAGTTGCAACTTGGATCCCGTATGGGTCTTGGAGCGATGCGGTTTGCGGTAGCCTTTGGGGCGCGCCAATTTGTTGGTAACAGCCAGCCACAGCGTCAAGGCAATGTGTAGCAACAAGGCCCCGAACAGTACGATCTCAAAGACTTTCACCACATAGTTGGTGCCCATGAAATCGCAGAAGGCGTTGTACCATTCGCCACCGTCGTTGCGGAGAATGAGCAGGTTAGCGGCGGCATGGAATAATAGGAAGATGCTCAAGAATACGCCTAACAGCGCAACGAGAATTTTCTTCGAAATGGAATGGATTTTAGGAAGGTTCATATAAATGTTATTTCAAAGCGTTAACAGGACAGGCTTTCTTACACTTTTGGCAAAGGATGCACTCGGTGGCATTCTTTCGGTTTCGCGCATTGCGGTTGACTTCCACATCCATCGGGCAAACCTTCAAGCACTTGTCGCAGTGGATGCACTTTTCCTCATCGCATTTGATGCGCAGTGCCGAGAAATAGCTCATTGGCTTCAAGAAAACCGTTATCGGACAAATGTATTTGCAGAAGGCGCGGTTGTCTTTTAGAGTTAGGGCAAGGATGATTCCGACCGCATAATACACCAAATTCCCCGCCACGAAAAGATAAAACATGGTGGTTTTGTTGGCTTTGCCTAAATACATGAGCAGAAAGACAAAAGCAAGTGACAGGCCGAACATGACATAGCGTATCCATCCTATGCTTTTCCTTAGACTTGCAGGCGTTCTATAGGGCAGCAGGTCAAGAATCATAGCCGTCCAGCAGGCATAGCCGCACCATCCACGTCCGAACAATAGTGGACCGAAAATTTTGGCGATGGCATAATGCAACACTCCTGCCCCGAAAAATCCAGATAATAGGTAATACCAAAAGCCTTCCATCTGCATGTTCTCGTGACAAATCAGTCCGAGGAACACGAGCATATAGCTTCCCACAGTGAACTGGACAAACTCGCGGGCATACTTCCATTTCTTCACCATAAGTATATCCCCAACTAAAATGCAAGTGCCTATATAAGTGAAGTTTAGCAGGAAAAACAGATTGCCCGTGGTCAGCCACAACGAAATAGCGATGGCCTCAAAGACTAAGAATAGAATGATGCCTGTCTTATATTTTTTCATTGGGAAATTTTTGGCAAAAGTACTGGTTTTTCAATTGATGGGCAAATTATTTGTTTTTGTCAGAATTGGCGACAAATTGTGTACTTTTGCATCCATCAATCAAACACATACAAACCATGCTACAAAAAGGAACAAAAGCCCCTTACTTTGAAGGGCAAGACGAAAACGGCAACCTCGTCAAACTGACGGATTTTGCTGGAAAGAAACTGGTACTTTATTTCTATCCCAAGGACAGCACCCCAGGCTGCACCGCTGAGGCCTGCGACCTTCGCGATAACTACGAGCGATTTCTGTCGCTGGGCTATAATGTGCTGGGTGTCAGCCGCGACAGTGCCGCCTCG
>DAIOUZ010000271.1:2231-3115 GCA_036759285.1 Candidatus Limiplasma sp.
AAATACAACCTGCCTTTCCACCTCATTGCCGACACTGACCTGACCATACTGAAAGCCTACGAGGCTTGGGGCGAGAAGAAAATGTACGGCAAGGTGACAGAAGGTACACTACGCACCACCTACGTCATTGACGAAGAAGGTGTTATCATCGATGCCATCGGTAAAGTTGACACTAAAAATCACACATCTCAAATACTGTAGAATATGAAACGGATTACCATGCTGATGTTTGCCGCTATCCTGTTCTGCGGCAGCCTTCAAACCAAAGCGCAAAGTGACGATATTAAGCTGTATTTCAGCACAGAGGAGTTGCCTGACCTCATTAAATGTCTGCCACCTCCGCCTGCTTTTAACAGCCCGGAATTCTCCTACGATGTGCTACGCTATCAGTGGGGGAAGACACAGCGACTCGACTCGGTGCGTGCCGCCATTGCCCGACGTGATGCCGTATGGTCATACAAGGCACTGTTGGCTGAGTTCAACATTCCCTTTGGACTTACCATCTCCAAAACGGAAACTCCAGAGATATGGAAGCTCATGGAGACCAGTTTGGCCACCACTGACCAGATGCGTGTGGCTCCCAAAGCATACTATCACAGACTGCGTCCGTTCGAGATGTATGAAGAACATCTGTTGTCTACGGAAACAGAAGCGGAGTTGAGCGGTGAAGGCAGTTATCCATCGGGCCACACCATGCGAGGCTGGTTGGCTGCCTTGCTTTTGGCTGAAATCAATCCGGCGCGGGCCGACACCCTCTTTGCCCGAGGTTGGATGTATAGCGAAAGCCGTGTGATTGAAGGCGCTCACTGGCAGAGCGACATCGACGCCACTCGCGTTGGGGCCAGCATCGCCTATTCAGCCTTGCATACTTTCCCTGGGTTTCT
>DAIOUZ010000272.1:0-1688 GCA_036759285.1 Candidatus Limiplasma sp.
TCCCAAATCTTTTCAAGGCGTTTCTTCACTTCATCTTCGGGCAGATGTTCGGTCTGAGTTAGCTTGGCTACACCTTGTTTCATGAACTTGCCATACAGCTCCTCCATCTTAGCCAACTGCTTCTTACCCATGGCCTTACGCAGCGTATCGGACTCACCACGAGTGAAGTCGGCCAACTCGCGCGACAACAACATCACCTGCTCTTGATAGACGCAGATGCCGTAAGTGTCTTTCAGGTACTTCTCCATACAGTTGAAGTCGTACTTGATCTCCTGACGACCTTGCTTGCGGGCAATGAAATCAGGGATGTTATCCATCGGGCCAGGACGGTAAAGGGCGTTCATAGCGATGATGTCGCCGATGACAGATGGCTGCAACTCGCGCAAGTATTTCTGCATCCCTGGCGATTCAAACTGGAAAGTGCCAATGGTGTTGCCCGCCGAATATAGTTCATAAGTCAGCTTGTCATCAATGGGGATGTGATCGATGTCAATGTCAATGCCACGGGTCTTCTTGATGTTTTTCAACGCATCCTTAATCAAGGTCAGCGTCTTTAGACCGAGGAAGTCCATCTTGATGAGGCCCACGGTCTCGATGACGTGGCCGTCGTATTGGGTCACCACGACATCTTCCTTAGTGTCCTTGTCCTTGACGGTGCACACTGGCGCGACATTGGTCAAATCATCGGCACCAATGATGACGCCGCAAGCGTGGATGCCTACTTGACGGTTGGTGTCCTCCAACTCCTCGGCGTAGGTCAACATAGACGACACGTTCTTGTCGTCACCGTTGAGCATCTCTTTCAGCTCGGGCACATATTTATAGCAATTCTTCAAGTTGACTTTAGGCATCTTCTTGGGCACCTCACCCTCAACGGCCTTCACGGCCGCCTCATCGAAGTTTCGGTCAGGGATATAACTTTTGATCTTGGCCACCTCGGGCAGCGGCACCTTCTGCACACGACCCACGTCTTGGATGGCCGACTTGGCCGCCATGGTGCCATAGGTGATGATATGCGCCACCTTCTCCTTGCCGTATTTCTTGGTCACCCAGTCGAGCACACGCTCACGGCCGTCATCATCGAAGTCCACATCAATATCGGGCAGTGAGATACGATCGGGATTGAGAAAACGCTCAAACAGCAAGTCGTATTTCAGCGGGTCCAAGTCCGTAATTTTCAAGCAATAAGCCACAACAGAACCTGCCGCAGAGCCTCGGCCCGGACCGACGGAAACGCCAAGTTCTTCTCGAGCGGCACGGATATAGTCGCTCACGATAAGGAAGTAGCCTGGGAAACCCATGGTCTTCATCACGTGCAACTCGAACTTGATGCGCTCGATTTGTTCCTCGGTGAGGTTATCGCCATAGCGCTCTTTGGCACCATCCCAAGTCAGTTTGGCCAAATAATCCGCTTCAAGTTTGATACGGTATAGTCGGTTGTATCCACCCAGTTTCTTGACCTTTTTCTCAGCCTCTTCCTGCGACATCACCACGTTGCCGTGCTCGTCGCGAGTGAACTCGTTGAAGAGGTCTTCCTCGGTAAACTTTTTGCGATACTCCTCCTCAGTTCCAAATTCGGCAGGTATCTGGAAGTTTGGCATGATGGGGTCGTGGTCGATGCTGTATGTCTCCACCTTGTCGAGCACCTCGCATGTATTAGCCATCGCCTCAGGAACATCAGAAAATAT
>DAIOUZ010000272.1:1698-2080 GCA_036759285.1 Candidatus Limiplasma sp.
AAAGTCCTCGGGGATGGGAAATTTCGGCATAATCGGGTCGGAGTCAATGCTGTAGGTTTCGACCTTATCAACAATCTCCTGCGTGTTCTCCAAAGCGAAAGGCACATCGGAGAAGATGCGACCCATCTCAGCGGGTGTCTTCAACCATTCCTGTTTGGTATAGTGCATTCGCGTTGGGTCATCGAGGTCCTTGCCTGTGCTAAGGCAGATGAGGCGGTCATGTGCTTCGCCGTGCTCCTCTTCCACAAAGTGTACGTCGTTGGTGGCAATGACTTTGATGTCATACTTTTTCGCCAAATCCAACAAAATTTTGTTCACTTCTTTCTGGCGCTCGTACACCTTAGTGTCGCCACCAGGCTTGTCGGTTTTATGGCGTTGGATT
>DAIOUZ010000272.1:2090-3068 GCA_036759285.1 Candidatus Limiplasma sp.
CGCCCGCCATATCGGCATTCATAATCTTTTGGGGCACCTCGCCCGCCAAGCAGGCCGAACTGCAAATCAGGCCCTCGTGGTATTTTTCGAGCAAGCCATGGTCGATGCGGGGATTGTAATAAAAACCATCGGTATAGGCTATGGAGCTCAACTTGCAAAGACTGTGGTAGCCCGTTTTGTTCTTGGCCAATAAAATAAGGTGCCAGCCTCTATCCTGTCGTCCGTCGCGTTTGTCGATGCTGATAGGTGCGCAGTAGGCTTCCATGCCATAAATCGGCTTAAAGAACTGTCCATTCAGCTTTTCAATCTCAGCTTGTGCAGCCACTTTCTCCTCCTCTGTGGCATCGGCTTTCTCCAAAATGGCTTTCTGTTCCTTGATAGCATCCTTCACCTTGCCGTTCTCCTTGTTTACCGTGTCGGCGAAGTCTTTGATGCCGAACATGTTGCCATGGTCGGTGAGTGCGAGGCTGTACATACCGTTTTTCTTGCATTTGGCTACCAGGTCGGGTACTTTCGACATGCCGTCGAGCATGGAATAATGCGAGTGGACGTGCAGGTGGGTGAAGTGCTTGGGCACATAGTCGCCAGTTTCAGGCACATCATCAGTTTCTTCCTCATCAATGATAGGCTCGAAGGTGATGCCAGCAGGTTGAATCATCTCGGGGTTGGCCGCCTTGAAGTCATCGATGAACTGGGCATCAACGCCCAAATCATTGGCATCCAAAATGCCGCGACGCACCAATTCAAGGAACACACGGGCCGTAGCCTCCACATCAGCGGCGGCGTTGTGTGCATCGCCAAACTTTTCCCCAAACAGAATCTGGTGGAACTCTTCCAAGCGTGGCAACTTGAACTTGCCGCCTTTGCCGCCAGGCAATTGACAGAACTCGGCCGTCTTCTCGGTGCAGGTGTCCACCTTCCGCCAGTTGGGTAGTGGATTCTCGCCTTTTTTGCGTAGAAACTCGCAGCCGAGGATGC
>DAIOUZ010000273.1:0-2957 GCA_036759285.1 Candidatus Limiplasma sp.
GGATGCGAGGCCAACTGCACTTCGGTAATGGTTCTGAAATGTGGTGCAAAGTAAAAACGCCCCACAAAAAGCAAGGTGAAACCAAGGATGGCTAGCAAATACCAACGCAGTTCCTCATTACGCCTTATGACATCGAAACGGCCGTTGAATAGGAAATGATACATCGCGAAGTTGATGCCCGAAAGCAGCATGAACAAGACGCACACCCATTCTATATAGTTCGATTGGAAGTAGCCGATGCTGGCTTGATGCGTGCTGAAGCCACCTGTGGCGATGGTTGTCATTGCGTGACACAAGGCATCGAACTTGTTCATGGGTCCAAAATAATACGTCAAAGCGCACAGCAGCGTCAAGGCGATATAGATGATCCACAACAGGCGCGAGGTGGCACCCATCGTAGGGGCAAGTTTCTCCACACTCAAGCCTGGGGCCTCAGCAGCAAAGAGAGAGGCCTTCTTCGAGCCTTTGGCTGCAGAGGGAAGAAATGCCAAAGTAAACACCACGACTCCCAAGCCACCCATCCATTGTGTGATGCTGCGCCAGAACAAGATACCATGGGGTTGCTGGTCGATGTTGCTGAGGATAGTAGCACCCGTCGTCGAGAAGCCCGACATGGTCTCAAAAAAAGCATCCGTCACATTGTCGACGGTGCCATACATCAGGAAAGGCAACATCCCAAACAAGGAGAACAGCACCCACGACAAAGCTACCACCATGAAAGTATCACGTATCTTCATACTACCCTTCTTGCTCGTGTTGCCAATATTATAAAGCAACAATCCTACGGCACCTGTCAAGCCAGCGGTAAGGAGAAAATAACGGGCATCACCTTCTCCGGCCACGCGCTGGTAGTGTAAAGCCACTGCCGCCGTCAACAACATGGCAGCGGTCTCAATCAATAGCAATACACCAAACAGTTTGCTTTTCATCGGTCAATTGTTTTTTGAATCGGCGCCTTCGACAGGCTCATGCACCCTCAACCGCCAAAAAGCGAAGGAGCTTGTCGAAGGGCCGTCTTATCATTGCCACGGTTGCGCCCAGCCGTCGCCATAGTCGAAATCATCGTTGTCCTCCACGTCGTCCTGCTCCTTATAGGAATGGTCGTCGTAAGGCTTCAGCCAATTACGGAACTTGCGGGAGGGAATAGCCATGATTTCACCATCAGCCTCGGGGGAAACCGCGATATCGATTTCATCGGCAGCCAATTCTTTCAGCCACTGACCCAATTCCGAAAAACCCATATCGGTCACCGTGTAGCCTTCCCAGTCGCCTTGTGCAGCTTTTGCTGCCAACGCCTCCGACTCCCAAATCGGGATATAGGGCTCACCGTCGTTGTCCTCCAGCATGGCGAAGAAGCCTTCCTTAGCTTCGAGCAACCATACCTTGCGTGTCTCCAAAATGGCCTTTAAAAAAAGCTCCAACTTTTCCATAATCAACGTTTCTTTTGTTGTTGCTGCAACTTGGCTTGTTGTTTCTGGGCTTCTTCCAAACGCTTCATGAAGTTGGATTTCTTCTGAGGCTTTTTCTTGTTCTCCTCGATGGTGGCGCGCACCTTGTCCTCGTCAATCATCTTGCGGAAGATGAACATCTGGATGAAGGTGATGATGTTAACCAGCATGTAGTAATAACTCAAACCCGACGAGTAGTTGTTGAAGATACCGAAGAACATGATGGGCATCAGGTACATCATCCACTTCATGGGTTTCATCTGCGGGTTACTCGAATAGTCCATCTGCTTGTTGTTCACGTAGGTGTAGATGAAGGTCGTGATAGTCATCAGCAGAGTGAACAAGCTGAGGTGGTCCATGCCGAGGAACTTCGGGAACTCAATGATGCTGTCGTAGGTCGAGAGGTCGTCGGCCCAGAGGAAGGGCTGCTGACGCAACTCGATACTGGCGGGGAAGAAACGGAAGATGGCGACGAGGATGGGGAACTGCAGCAAAGCGGGCAGGCATCCCGAAGCGGGACTCACACCGGCTTGTTTTTGCAGGTTCATCACGGCCTGTTGCTTCTTCATGGCATCTTCTTCCTTGGGGTATTTGGCGTTGATGGCCTCCATCTCAGGCTTCAGCACACGGGTGATGGCCGACGACTTGTAGGACTTGAATGCCAAGGGGAAGAGCAAAGTCTTGATGAGGATGGTCAAAATCAAAATGACGATACCGTAGTTCCATCCGTAACTGCTCAGCCAGTTGAACACTGCAATGACACCATAGTTGATCCAACGGATGAGGAAGAAGTTACCCAAGTTGATTTGGTCCTGCAAACCGATGCCATAGCTGCGCAATGTCTTGAAGTGGTTGGGGCCGAAATAGAGCTGCATCGGGATGACGTTGGTCTCTGCCTTCATGTCGTAAGGCACCTCGATATTGGCCGACATCGACTTGAAATAGCGCGGGTTGCTCGACTTACGGGTCTGCGTGGCCATGCGGGCGTTCTCAAACTCGTTCTTGGCTACAATCACGTTGCAGAAGAAACGTTGTTTGAACGACACCCATTTCAGTTTGCTATTCACCGTCTGTTCCGTATCCTTCTGCTCATTGAGGTGGTCGACGTCCTTGTCGGTCAGCGAGCGGTAATACACCGATTCGCCGGCAAAACGGTCGGTACTCTTCTCCTGCTTCATCAGGTCGACTTCCCAATCGATGGTCATGTAGTCGGCGTTGGTGGCAATCACGTCCTTCAGACCGACCGTGCGGACGTCGAAGTCCATCATGTAGTTGTCGTAGCGAATCGTATAGACGTATTCGAGGTATTGGTTCGCATTGTCGGTGGGCAGACGCAAGGCAAACACGATGCTGTCGTTCTCCCCCACCGTCATGTCGCCGCCCGTGTAGGGTTTGCCATTCATGTAAGGTTGGAAATAGAACTGCGAGGTGTTGACGATGCGATTCTGCGCAAAGAACGAGAGGTCGAACTTCACCGTGGCCGTGTCAAACATAATCAGCGGCAGCGAG
>DAIOUZ010000274.1:0-2873 GCA_036759285.1 Candidatus Limiplasma sp.
GAGATAGAGTTTATAGCCACCTTCCGAGTTGGCATCGATGGCGACTTCGGGCGAACTGGTGCCTATGGCATAGACTATGCCGCCTTTGATGTAGCAATCGCCATTGGCATCGAGACCATCGTTACCTTGGCTGTAAGCGCAGACCAACCCGCCCGATATGGTGAGGTTGCCGCCCGAGTTGATGGCATCGTCTGACTGGGAATGGCTATATACCTCACCGCTCGAAACAGAAAGCGTTCCCTTGGCTTCGATGCCTTCGTGGGCTGTGCAGTTTACCACGATTTTGCTTCCCTTAAAGATCAAGTTACCGTCGAATTTGAGGCCTTTGGCCGAAACACCGTTGGCGTTGCTGTTGCCCCATCCTCCAGGGCCTCCGCCACCGCCATTTGAGCCGAAGTTGCTTCCAGTGACGTTCACATTGACCGTGCCACCATTGAAGTAGCCGTTTCCGTCGCTGCTGATGCCCTTGCCGCCCGTTCCTGTGCTGGTGAGGGTCAATGCGCCATCGGTCATCTTGACATAATCCTTGCCGCTGACATTGACAGAACTCGACATATTGACGGCAATGGTGCCACTTATAAAATGCACATAATCATCGGAAACGATGCCCGACCTGCCTGTTGCCGTGACGGTGAGGCTGCCTTCACCGCTGAAGATGAATTGGCCTTCGCCAAACATTGCAGCCTTCTCGTCCTCGGTGGCGGGCGTGTCGGTGTAATTTGTACCATCGGCAAGAGCGTTTTCGCCGTTCAAAACAATGAAAGTGCGCTTGCCTTTGTTCGGTTCTGCCTGCGGACCATGCACGTTGATGGCCGCCCCATTGGGATTGGTGATGCTCACACCTTTCAGCGTGATGCCTTGTTTCTTCGCGCTGTAGAGTTTGAAGAAACCGTCGTTGGTAGTCCCCGAAAGTTCATACATCACATAATCTTCGCCCGAATAAACGATAGTCACGTCATTGCCATTGACGGCCACATTGAAGTCGTCATCGGCGCCAATGACAACAGCGTTTCCATTGGTGGAAAATGTCACGTCAACCGTTTGGGCGAACATGGTGTTGGCGATAAGATCTTCGCTGTCGTCGGTTTCAATCGGGTCGATAAGGACGATGTTGTCCTTTTGGCAACCTGCAACCGATAACCCCAGCAAGACTATCAATAAACAATTCAAGATTTGTTTCATCTTCATGGTGAATGTTTGTAAGATAACTACAAATTGGGGCATTTTATTTCATGTCGAATTCATATTTCAATGGCTGGGATGAGCAGCGACCAGACCGATGCGGCCACCATTACGCCCTAAGCGAAGCCCAACAGCGACTTCTGCAACTTCGGTGACATGTCTTTCTTCATGAAAAAGACGAAAGCCGCACTGAGCATGGTGCCCAACAAAGGGATTAATAAGCCTATAGTGATACCTATGAGTTGGTTTTGTGAATGCGCAAAGGTTCAAATAATCCACACCCAACCGCTCTACTATGTTCAAAAAAAGAGACGGCGCAATGCCGTCTCTTTTGGCTTTCAAAATGTGTTATTTATTACATAACGGTGATGCGTCTGACGCTGACACCGTTTTCGCCTGCCACGCGCACCATGTAAACGCCAGCTTCATATTTGCCGAGGTCGAGGGTGATGCTTTGGGTACTGACGGGAGCGTCATACACCATTTGGCCGAGGGCGTTGAAGACGCTAATGTTGCTAAGGTTTTCGCCGCTAATGGTGACGAAATCCCGTACTGGATTTGGATAGACCGTGAAGCTCTCGCTATCGACATCTTCCCAAACGGTATCAGTGCACTCGTGAGGTTCAAGGTTGCCATATTGTTGCAGAAGCGTGACCACCTCTTGTACCGAGAAAGGATACATGGGCGGATAGCCTTTGATGGGGATGCTGCGGTCGGGCATGATAAGGATGACTGTCGGACAAGCCGTGATGCCATAAGTGTTGAAGATGTCAGCACCTCCGCCTTCTCTTCCTATGGTGGGATATTCCACATTGAATTCATCGATCCATTGCTGGCAGACTTGGTTGTTGTCGATGTCGGAAATTTCCATGAAGAATACATCATGTTGATTGCAGCCCATTTCGGTGTAAGCGCCAGCGATATAAGGCTCTATCTGACGGCAGCCGCTACAGGTGTAAAAGAAGAAATCAATGAGTACTGCCTGACCTCTGTCGAGGATGTCGAACAAGTGAATTTCGTTGCCGTGGACGTCGGTAGCCGTGAAGTCAACGGCTTCGTTGAGCGGCGTGGTTTGCGCGTTTAGGGTGGCTCCAGCGAGTATGAATGCAAAGAAGATAAATGCTTTTTTCATTTGTAAAATGGATTAATGGGTTTGTAGCGTTTGTAAATCACAAAGCGACCTCAAAAGGGCCACCTTGTGAATCTTGGATAGAAAGAAGATTATTTCACTAACACTTTTGTGACGTTTTTCCCAGTTTTGAGGAAATAGACGCCCTTCGAAAGCCCTTGCAAATTGATATTATCCTTGCCATTAACAGTCAATTGGCGTACTATCCGGCCATTTTGGTCAACAAGAAGCGCCGATCCTTCGGTTTCTATGGTCAATGATTCAGATGCGGGATTCGGATAAACCTTAAGCGGTTGTATGCTACTCTCATCCACGCCTACGGTGTAGTCGAGGACGATGGACACCACATATTCACCCGCCGAAGTATTGACGTATAAATTGCCTGTAAAGTTCTCTTTTACAGGAAGGTCGATGTCGACAAAAACTTCAATGGTGATGGTCTCACCAGCAGCAACGGTAAGGCCTTGCGTCACGTCATTTCCATCATGGACGCATTCAAGTGAGGAGAAAACTTCATCGACGGTGAAAGGGGCAACGGTCAGGTCTTCCTCCGTGTGGTTCT
>DAIOUZ010000275.1:0-2860 GCA_036759285.1 Candidatus Limiplasma sp.
AGGCCTGCCACGGCACACGCTTCAAGGAAGAGGTGTTGGAAATCAAGTACGACGGCAAGAACGTCTCCGACATCCTGAACATGAGCATCGACGAGGCCATCGATTTCTTCGAGGGCTCCTCGGAGCGTGACACCGCCGTCGTGAAGCGTATCCTCTCTCGGCTGAAGCCTTTGCGTGACGTCGGTCTTGGCTATCTGATGCTCGGTCAGTCGGCGAGCTCGCTCTCCGGCGGCGAGGCGCAACGTGTGAAGCTAGCCACCTTCCTCGTCAAAGGACAGGTTGAGAAGCCTACCCTCTTCATCTTCGACGAACCTACCACGGGCCTACATTTCCACGATGTGAACAAGCTGTTGGAGTCGTTCAACGCACTGATTGCCAACGGCCACAGTGTCATCATCATCGAACACAACATGGAGGTCATCAAGTCGGCGGACTGGGTCATCGACCTGGGTCCCGAGAGCGGCAACAAGGGCGGCGAGATCGTCTTTGAAGGCACGCCCGAGGACTTGGTGAAGTGTAAGCAATCGTATACGGGTAAAGCACTTAAGAATAAATTGAAAAATTGAAAAAGCCAACGACAATTTTTGATGGATTTTCAACTTTTTTGTCTATTCTTATTGTTTTTCAAAATTTAATTTGTAATTTTGCATCATAAATTCAAAATGACAATTTGAAAATATGATCAACAAAACCATCTTAAAGCAGATTTTGGCCTCCAATCAGAAAGATGTAGAGCAATATCGGATTGTGCCTCGCGAGTTGCCTTCCGACGACTTTCCAAGACGCGTTTTTGTGGGCGTTCGTAGGTCAGGAAAGTCTTTTATGCTTTACCAAAAGATGCAACTACTTCTTTCTAAAGGACAAGGCTGGGACAAGATGTTGTATTTGAATTTTGAGGACGACCGTTTGTCTGGTTTTACGGCGGAAGATTTTGAAAAGATCCTAGAATGCCATGCAGAAATGTACGACCAGCGCCCCATGCTCTTCCTTGACGAGGTGCAAAACATCGAGGGTTGGGAGAAATTCGCTCGAAGGATGGCTGATGCCAAATATCGGGTTTGGATTACTGGAAGCAACGCAAAAATGCTTTCATCAGAAATAATGACCACCCTTGGAGGACGCTATTTGACCACAGAAGTGTATCCCTATAGTTTACAAGAGTTCCTCAAAGTGAAAGAAGTGCCCTTCGACGAACATTCCCTGTTGGCCACAGAATCTCGTGCCCGATTGCTTCGTCACTGGAATGAATACCTGCTTTGGGGTGGACTGCCAGAATCGGTCGACCTGCCCGTAAAACGCGATTATCTGACTAGTACGTTACAGAAAATCTATTTGGGTGACATCGTGAGTCGCAACAAGATTTCCAATTCAAATATCTTACGGTTAATGTTGAAAAAACTGGCCGAAAGTGTCAAGCAACCGATTTCCTACAATCGGCTCTCCAATATCTTGTCTTCGGTGAGCGGCAAAATCACCATGCCGACTGTTAGCAAATATATTGAGCATTGCGAATCCGCATGGCTGCTGTTGCGTTTGCGCAATGTTTCCGCACCTTTTGCCGACAAGGAAATGTCGTGCAAGTACTACTTTGTGGACAATGGCATACTGAACCTCTTCTTGTTTGACGGCGAAACTTCTTTGTTGGAGAATTTGGCAGCCTTGTCGTTGTTTCGCAAATATGGCCACGATCCCGACAACGAACGAGTGTTCTTCTATAACGATAAGGTCGAAGTCGATTTTTATGTGCCAGAGGAGAAGTTGGCCCTGCAGGTATCATACAGCGTCAGTCAAGCCGAAGCAACATTTAACCGTGAAGTGAATGCCTTGAAGAAATTGCCAAAGACACTTCCTTGTGAGCGTCGTGTCATCCTCACTTACGACGAATCGGACATTATTAGCGATGAATTTGGAAGCATTGAAATAATGCCCTTGTGGAAGTGGCTATTGAATAATTGACATTAATAAACAAAGAGACAAAACCATGAAATCAACCGAAATAAACCATCCTTTAAGTGAGCGGCAGCAGAAGGTCGTCGATACGCTGATCGGCCTCGGCATAGAGTTCGACATCAAGTTCCACCCGCCGTTGGGCTCCATCGAGGAATCGCTGGCCTACTGGGGCAAGTTTGAGGCCACGCACTGCAAGAACCTGTTTTTCAGGAACCACAAGGGCAACAAGCACTACCTCGTCATCTTCGAGTGCATGCACCAGATGGACATCCACGACCTCGAGCAGCGCCTGCACCAAGGCAAGCTCACCTTCGCCTCGGAAGCCCGCATGGAGAAATACCTCGGCCTGAAGCCCGGCAGCGTCTCCCCCTTCGGCCTCATCAACGACGAGAACCACGAGGTACACCTCTTCATCGACAAAAACCTCTTGAACGCTCCTCGCCTAAGCTTCCATCCCAATGACAACACAGGGACGATTATCATTAGTCAGGAGGACTTTATCAAGTTTTTGGAGGCGATGGGGAATTCGTATGAGTTTATTGAGTTGTATGATTGAAAGAGACAAGAGTCATGGAAGAAAGTAGGAAACAAGAGATACTGCAATTTCTAGAAGAGCACCAAAGCAAGACTCCATCCAAATGGCGCGAAGAAGCCCAATGGCGCAAGGAAAACCGCGATTGGCTTCGCTATTCACAGCGCATCGCCATTCTGCTGCTTTTCTATATGAAGCGCGAGGGACTGACACAGGCAGCGATGGCAGAACGCATAGGTTGCACCCAACAATACGTTTCAAAACTCCTCAAAGGAACAGAAAACCTAACTATTGAAACTATCGCCAAAATTGAACGTGCCACAAATCAAAAGTTGATGGCGTTTGATGCATAACCCAACGACAACACGGGGACGATTA
>DAIOUZ010000276.1:0-2822 GCA_036759285.1 Candidatus Limiplasma sp.
AACACAATCAACAAGGTAAGTCATAAATCTAGAATTATACGACAATCCCTATTTAACTGGAGAAGATTTTAGTCCTCAAATGCATCATTTTGCTCTTTTCACTTTTGACGGTGTTTTGAAGCACGAAAATGCATATATTGAATCCAATTACTTTAAAAACTTGGGAATCTTCAACGAGTCTCCTTTGGAATACTTTTATTATGGGATAGAGAGTGAGGGAGGAGACGAAATCCTTGTTTGTCATATTCTTGACTCATTGTTCCAGCCTATTGATACCATTACATTTCAAGAATCCTTGGGCGGGAATTGTAGATATAGTTTTGGCTGGTACGAAAGCGTTGTGTCAGATGGCGATGATTTACTGCTGTTTGCGCGATTTTTCAAAGGGGATTTGATAAACAATGACTATAAGACAGGGGTGTGTGTGATTAAGTATGACAAGCAAACCTTGATGCAAAAAAACGAAGTATTCTTTGAGTCAATGCCGCAGATTATTCATCCTCCTTTTGTCGTCAGTGCTTGTCCCTGTCCGTCAGGATTGGTAAAGTCGTCGGATAATGGTTATTATGTCACCTATTCAACGCAAGATCCTAGTACGGCTTTAGGGCAGGTAGCTGTTGTAAAGATGGATAACGACTTAAATGTTGAATGGTTACGTTATTGTCTTGAACCCGAGGGCTATGGAAGGACTGCCGAATGCATTTCGGTGATTGACAATCATGGAATTGCTATATCTGGACTTAATTGGGGCCATTCTGAATCATTTTTCCTTATCCTCGATGATGAAGGTTGGGCGGTCGCTGAGAAGGATGTTCATGTCCATCCATACACCTACTGGCCTAATCCCGCCCTAAACGAACTCCACCTGCAATACTCGCCCGACGTGAAGCCCATGCAAGTCGAGCTATACGACCTGCAAGGCCACCTTGTGCGCTCACAAAGCAATGGTTTGGAAAACATCAACCTGCAAGGCTTATCGGCTGGGCAATACCTCATGAAAGTGACTTTGGAAAATGGAAAGGTGTTTACGGACAAAGTGGTGAAAGAATAAAAAAGTCAAATAAAGCAGAAAATATTTGTTTGAATTGTTTTTATTTGTATTTTTGCGGATTCATTTGTTAATCCTGTGAAAAGATGAAAAGAGTCTACCTGTTGCTTTGTTTGCCTTTTGTGGTGCTGCTTTTCTCCTGCTCGACCAAAGTAGACCTTTATGCCGACTACAAGATGGTGCCCGTTATCTATGGCCTCTTGGATGCCCGCGCCGACACCAACTTCATCAAAATCACCCGCGCGTTTTATGCGGAGGGCGACGCGACGTTGTCGGCACCCAATCCCGATTCGAGCAACTACCCTGGCAAGTTGGATGTACGCCTTGTCGAATATTGCAACGGCGACAGCATCCGTGAAATCATCCTCGACACCATCACGATACACAACAAGCAACAGGGTGTGTTCTATGCGCCTGCCCAAAAGCTGTATTATACCACCGAGCCGCTGCCCAATAATAGCAAGACGCAAAAGTACAGCTACAAACTGAAGGTCGCCCTTCCTGACCGTTTGTTGACGACTCAGGCCGATTTGGTGGGTAACGAAAGCTACGACGTGCAGAGCCTCGCTGTGAATTTCTCGAAGGAGTATTTCAATACTGTCCCGAGGGAGTTCCTGTTCCGTCCTGCCATCAACGCTGGCTTTTATGAAGTCGAAATGGCGTTCACCTTTTTGGAACAACGTACGCCCGATGGCGATTCGGTGCCACGCACCATGCACTGGTATATCGGCAGGCTCAATGATTTTGATCTGTCGAGTAACATGGATATGAATTGCTATTTGTTCTATTATCGGCCTCAGGATTTTTATGCGAAACTGCAGGAATTCATTGGCGGGGATACGGCCATTGCAGGCTTGAAGCGTTATATCACCGACTATCCTGTTGAGGTCATCATTACGGCCGGCGGTGAGGAGCTGAGGCAATATGTCCATAACAACGATCAGTCATTGGGCTTTTCGCAAGGCGACAACGCGTTCTCGCTTATCGACGGCGGCTATGGTGTGTTTTCGTCGCGTATGACGGCGCGCCGCCGCGTGCGGTTGGGTGGCGAGACCGTGCCCGAATTGGTGGCCATGCGCTATTGGGGCTTCAAGTTTATTGGTGGACGGGAAGAATAATTATGTAGGGTTGCCGTAGCACAGTTGTAGGGCTGTCGTATTACGGCAGCCGCTGTTTTTGAACGTTACAGCGGCTGCCACAATGTGACAGCCCTACATCTGGTTATTGCAATGTATCAATGATGTTTTCAATCGAAATCCCTTCAGCCTCAGCAGTATAATTCCTGATGATACGATGCCGCAAGATAGGCACGGCGACGCGCTGCACGTCTTCGATGTCGGGGGAGTATTTGCCCGTCAGCAGGGCGTTGGCCTTGGCACCGATGATGAGGTACTGCGAGGCACGCGGTCCTGCACCCCAGCTGAGGTAACGGTTGGCCCAGTCGTGGGCTTTCTCCGTGTGCGGACGGGTCTTGGCCACCAGATTCACGGCATAGTCATACACGTTATCCGGCACCGGCACGCGGCGCACCAACTGCTGGAAATACAGTATCTCTTCAGGCGACAGCACGGCATTCACCTCGGTCACGCTGCCAATAGTGGTGCTCTTCACGATGTCGATTTCCTCTTCATACGATGGATAGTCGAGCATGAGGTTGAACATGAAACGGTCGAGTTGGGCTTCAGGCAGGGGATAGGTGCCTTCCTGCTCGATGGGGTTCTGAGTGGCCAACACGAAGAATGGCTCCTGCAACTTGTAGGTCTTGCCCGACACG
>DAIOUZ010000277.1:0-2785 GCA_036759285.1 Candidatus Limiplasma sp.
CGGCTGCACTTGGCAATTTAAAGCAAGCTTTATTGCGCTCGTTTGCACGAAATTTGGATAATTTCGGCTGCACTTGGCAATTTAAAGCAAGCTTTATTGCGCTCGTTTGCACGAAATTTGGATAATTTCGGCTGCACTTGGCAATTTAAAGCAAGCTTTATTGCGCTCGTTTGCACGAAATTTCATACCTTTGCACGAAATTTTTTGGAGGCTGTCTCTGGCGACGATCCACTCATGATGAAATCTATTGTGCATAATGCATTTAGCATCGTGCATTTAAAAGAAGAATAATGGACAAATTAAGTTATGCACTGGGCCTTAGTATGGCCAATAATTTTCTGGGTTCCGGCATTCAGGAACTCAATATCGAAGACTTCGCAGACGGTCTGCGTGCCGTCTACGAGGGTAAAGAAAAACTGATGAGCTTCGACGAGGCAAAGAAAGTTGTAACCGACTTCTTCACCGAACTTGAATCGAAAGGCTCGGAAATGAACGAGAAACTGGGACGCGAGTACCTCGAGAACAACGCCAAGCAGGCGGGCATCCATGTCACCGCTAGCGGCTTGCAGTATCAAGTCATCAAGGAAGGCAATGGTCCCAAGCCTGGCATTAACGACTCGGTGACCGTGCACTACACGGGTCGTCTGATTGATGGCACCGTCTTCGACAGTTCGGTTGAGCGTGGCGAACCCGCTACCTTCGGCGTGGGCCAAGTCATCCCTGGCTGGGTTGAGGGCCTTCAACTAATGAACGAGGGCTCGGCCTGGCGCCTGTTCATCCCCAGCAATCTTGCCTACGGCAAACACGGCACTGGTCCCATCCAGCCTAACTCGACGCTTATCTTCGATGTTCAGCTCATCAAGGTGAACAAGAAATAAGCGACACTTCTTATCGCGAATTGAAGATTTACAAAACAAATACATTTAATTAACAAAACAATGAAGAAGATTTTATCTTTCGTTCTCGTGGGTGCCATGGCTATCGGCTTTGTGGCTTGCAACGAGAAGGGCAGCAACGATGCCGCTATGGGTGGCCCGCTGGCTGACTCAGTGAGTATGAACATCGGTGAGCTCATGGGCGCAAACTTCAAGGGACAGCTTGCCATGGACTCGACCATCAAGATGGAAGAGGTCATCAAGGGCGTGAAGGCCGCACTCAAGGCCGACACCGCAAACCATGGTTACATGGCCGGTATGCAGATTGGCAACCAGATTCTGGGCATGTTCCAGGGCATGAAGCAGCAGTACAGCCTGCAAATCAACGAGAGCAAGTTCTTGGCTGCTTTTGAGAAGGCTCTCCTCGCCGACAGCGCCATGAACCAGGAGGCAATGATGCAGAAGAATATGGAGATTGAGTCTCAGCTCAAGCGCGCCCAGGCCGAAGCCAAGGCCAAGGATCCGAAAGCTATCGAGGCTAAGAAGGCCGGTGAGGCTTTCCTGAACAAGAAGGCTGGTGAGCCTGGTTACCAGAAGACCCCCAGTGGCATCGTGTACAAGGTCATCAATGAGGGTAAGGGCGAGAACTTCACCGACAAGGATGTGGTGATGGTCAACTACGTTGGCAAGCACATCGACGGCAAGGAGTTTGACTCGAGCAAGGAGCCTGTTCCCTTCCAGACTAACCAAGTCGTTCCCGGCTTTGCCGAGATGCTGAAGTTGATGAAGCCCGGCATGAAGGTTGAGGTTATCATCCCCAGCGACCTGGCATACGGTCCCGAGGGCCGCGAGCCGACCATCGGTTCAAACGAAACGCTCGTCTTCGAGATGGAGACCGTCGGCAAGCAGGAGCAGAAGAAGTAATACCTTCTTCACCTAGCATACCACGAATCACGCGAAAGTTTCGCGTGATTCGTGTTTTTTATCTTGACAAACAAGCATGTCCTTAACAATCTTTAACATTGTATACCCTAAATTATTGATATCAATCTGTAGCTATGTATCAAAATTTGTTGTAATTTTGCAAAAGAATCTTTTAAAATGGTTATTGCTATGGAAAGAATAGACAACCTCGACAAGAAAATCTTGGATATCATTATGAAGAACGCCCGCATTCCGTCAAAGGATGTGGCCGTTGAGTGTGGCGTGTCTCGTGCAGCCATCCATCAACGCATCCAGCGGATGATTGACGTAGGTGTGATCGCAGGTTCAAGATACGTAGTCAATCCCAAGACACTGGGTTACACTACTTGCACCTTCATTGGGCTGACGCTAGAGCGCGGTTCGATGTACAAGACTGTCGTTCCGGAGCTTGAGAAGATTCCTGAGGTTGTTGAGGTTCACTTTACCACCGGCAGTTACACCATGATGATCAAGCTTTATGCGCGCGACAACCAGCACCTGATGGAGCTGCTCAACGGCAAGATTCAGCACATCCCCGGTGTGATGGCTACAGAGACGCTGATTTCCTTGGAGCAGAGCCTTGTCCGCCAAGTTCCTATCAATTTTGACGATTGAAATGTCAGCGAAAACCGCATCAAAAAATCCTTCCAGCTGGAGGGATTTTTTGTATAGTGTACTCACTCTATCTCAAAAGCAAGAGGTTGTTGGGACAACCCTTTGGGCAGAGTGACGGTCACACGACCATCACCTATTTTATATTTCAAGGCCTTGCCTGTTTCCAGCAGTCGGATGCGCTTGGAGGGCAGATTCACGCTCCAACTGATTGTGCTTGGCAACTGTTCGCCATCGGGAAGAGCATAGATGGCATAACGGTGCTTGCCGTCCTTAGTAGAAGTGAACCATAGGTTTCCCTCATGGTAATGCGATGTGATGGTAGTGCCGTAGAT
>DAIOUZ010000278.1:0-2775 GCA_036759285.1 Candidatus Limiplasma sp.
CTATGGCTCGCACATTCTCGGAATTATGGATGAGCTGGGCACCATCTTCGAGGATTAGATTGCCGGCATTCACATCGCTGAGTGTACCGCTGACGGTGAGAGTGCTGTTTGGCAATATGAAGAGTTTGTCATCGGTGTTTAGTGATAGGTCAACCAAATTAGCAGTATTGCTGACAACAAAAATGGAATTACTGATAGGAGATTCATAGTTGTTTGTTACGGCCGTAACTTGATATTCATTCATGCCGTTGTTGTATGAACCGGAATAACTTGCCTCGCTTTGGCTTAATGAAACTGGATTGCCGTTGTGGTAAACGTTATAGGTGTAAATCTCGTTTAAACCGAGTTGGAAAGCCCATGCATCGCCATAATTTGGAATCCAATAATCGTCATCAGTGAATCCAATTAAGCAGACATTACCATCCTGATTCTCGTAGCTGCTGTATGCGAGTTTGTCTGTGGTGGTGATGGTGAGCCACAAATCTTTGTCGGGGTTGATGGCAACGTATTCGTTCAAGCTATAGTCCACCTGTTGCTCTTGTGTCGTGCTCGTGAAAGTGCCTTCAAAAACCATCGTTCCTGGTAGCATTTTATCTCCTTCATAGAGTTTTATTGTACAAGTTGACTCAGCATTTTTGAGTGAAAAGAAAACATGTTCGATTTGCATTCCTGCATAGGGTTGAAGCATAGATGACGGAAATCTTTGGGCAGCGATATATTCTCCTTGGCTACCCGCAGCATACCCTGATATTGAAGTTACATAGCCCAGCGTTTCGGTCCGAGAGGTCGGAGTGTTCCAATTTAGAGTCAGTATACCATCGTTAGTATTGATTTGAGAGGCAACCAAATTGTCTGGTGCACTGATTTCGATATTGGTGGTGATATTTACGGTGACTTGGTTTGACGGCAATGAAGCCTGATGGTTATTGCCGTTGCTTCTAACGAAATAGGTGTTGTCTCCTGCGGGTGCGCTTATGTCGGTGTAAGTGCTTTCGGTGACGTTGTTAGCTATCATCACGCCATTTCTATAGACGCGGTAAGAGGCTACATTTTCAGCTGCAGTCCAGCTTAAGGCCACGTCTGCTCCGTCTTTGGTAGCGGTAAGGTTGGTCGGAACTGCACAGGCATTCAACATATAGTTGATGATGGCCAAAGCATCGATACGGCCTGCGCCAACATAGTTGTTTTTTGAAGTTTGCCCTTGTATCTGTACGGCTGTGGTTTCGATGATGGAATCGATTTCAACGGGTGTCAATGTCGGGTTGGCTTGAAGCATCAAAGCCATTACGCCTGCCACGCAAGGGGCGGCCATGGAAGTACCGCTTTTGGTAGTATAACTAGTGTTGGATGAATGCTTTAATGAAAGGATATCGCTTCCTGGAGCGGAGATGTCGGGCTTGATTAGGCCGATGTTGACAGGGTCTCCCTCCGTCCATGGATAATCGTTGTAAAAATCTAAATTATCTCCTTCCGCCCACGTGGAAGGTCCAAGTGCGGAAAATGGAGATCGTGTGTCATTAGAGGT
Source organism: Candidatus Limiplasma sp. (assembly GCA_036759285.1). Lineage (GTDB taxonomy): Bacteria > Bacteroidota > Bacteroidia > Bacteroidales > F082 > Limimorpha. The sequence goes on from DAIOUZ010000278.1 coordinate 1,526, forward strand.
GGTTGATCCTACTGCCATAACGGCTGAATGCCCGCCTTCCAAGGTTTGGTCGGGGTGATGCCAAGGTGGAGGACAACTGCCGGGTGTGCCGATATTGTTCGGAATAGGAAAACTTGACAAATCATTGCCTTTGTTTCCTGCCGAAGCCGATACGATGACACCGCAATGCAACACATTATCCATCGTAATTCTATATGGCCAGTAACCTAAAATATTGCCGCTCAATGACATGCTGAGAATATCCGCTCCATGTGAAACGGCAAATTGAACGGCAGATATTATGTCGACATTATTTCCTTGTCCAGAAGAATTGAGTGCTTTCAACGCCATGATATGCGCATCTTTGGCAATACCGCATTGCTTGCCGTTTGTTCCATAGCTTGACACAGTTCCAGCGCAATGAGTCCCATGGCTGTGGTCATCCATAGGGTCGTTGTCGTTGTTTACGAAGTCCCAGCCATGGTTCGGAAATTCGGTGCCTCCATCCCACATATTATTGGCAATGTCGGTATGGTTATAGTTCACACCACTATCAATGACGGCTACGATGACACCTGCTCCCGTATATCCCAGACTCCAAACTTGGTCAGCATTCACTTTGGTGATATTCCATTGATTGGTAGGTGTAGCTCTCTCAAAAACGACATCTTCGCTTTCTTCACCATCAGTGATGGATATTTCCGCGTTTTTTGTCACAAACTTCACATCGGGTCGCTCGGCGATGGCATACACCATTTCTTTTGTCATCGAGCAGCTGATGGCATTGACAATCCAAAAGGTTTGAATGTCTTCGACCAATTGGGCTTTCTGGCCTTGCTGCAAATCATCCAAAACTTTTTTTTGACCGTTATTGGAAATTGTTTTCAGCTCATCTATCACAAATTGTTTTTTTTGGGTCTTGTTGAGATACTGCAAATCTCTTGTCGATTTTTGCACATCAAACTGCTCATTTAAAACAATGATGGTCTGAAACATTTCGTTAGACTTCGAACTTCCATCAATTTCTTTCAAGAGGTCTGGCGTAATTTTTTTGTAATTAAAGCTTTGTGCTATACCTTGTATCGCCGCAAGCAGCAGTATAGCCGTCATCATTACCAGTCTTTTCATATCATTTATGATTTTCTGTTTTCAAATAAAGCTGCAAAAATAGTAAAAAATCGTGTTAGCAAAAAACGGCCCACCAAAAATGATGGGCCGCAGGTTCAAATAGCAAGTGCAAAAATAGGGAAAGATTAGTTACAAAGCTTAAA
>DAIOUZ010000279.1:0-2476 GCA_036759285.1 Candidatus Limiplasma sp.
ATAGTTGTTTTGTTTTAATCAATTCAGGAAATCAGATAAAACTTGGTGTCGTAAGCTTTGGTAATGACACATAGACCTTTGCGGTTTTTAAGTTCGGGCTTCACTTCTGAAGAGCAGGTGGTAATATCGGTTTCTGACATTTCCAATGAAGGCGTTGTATGCGAGTGCCAGTCGCCAATGTATTCCATTTGGCCGACACTTCGCTGGGCGATGGCTTTTTTGTAGTCTTTCAGGCCGCTTGTGCCTAATCGGAACCCTGTCTTTGTGCCACGGGAATCGCGGGGCATATAATGGTTGAGGGGATAGACAACTTTGCGCTTGTAATCAATATGGCCAAACAAGTAACCGCCATTTTCTTTTTGGCCAGCTATCTTTGCCTTAAGCCGTATTTCTGCCAGCAGGTCTTCTGGAATACGAACAATCCAAGAAGTATTGTTTGTACATTGGAATTGTAGGTATGGTTTAACGGTTATGTCGCTGGTTTGCATGCTGCCCGGGAAGTTGCGATGGGCCCAAGTCAGAATGATACGGTTGGCTTGTTCACCTTCGTATATATGACGTATGGCAGACGACATGAGAGCGGCATGGGCTGAGATGGTGTCGTCGCTGATTCGCATGGTGTTTGAGTGGCAACCCTCTCCGATGCGAACGTTTTCCATGGAGTTTTTCTTCTCGTTGGATAACCACTTGAAAACATCATTGTCGGACAAGGCGGTTCGAAGTATTTCCATGTAGAAATCGGCAAAAGGCTGCCTGTTGTAGTTCAAATAGGTTATGCCGACATCACCTCCTTCCGATAAGGCAACACGTGCCAACAGGGTTTGATCGGTGAATGTCATGTTGTCTATCCCGTACATCACTTGGGCAGAGGCTGTGGCATCAATGACGAGGTCGGTTTGGCTTAGGTCTGCTTTAGCCAAATACTCCAGCGCGTTGCAATCGAAGGCCTTTATGCCCTCGGTGGGCATGTCGAAGAACATCTCCGACAAGTGTTTTTGCATGGCTTTTGCCTTGCTGGTCAAAAATGTGGTGGGGGTGCATGTCGATAAAGCGTGTCGCACCATGTTATGAGGGTAAACATTGTCGTTATCTACCAAATCGATGTTGAATACGCCTCCTCTGTGCAGATGACTTGCAATTTTGCTCCCTACTGCACCGCATCCGAGAATGCAAACATGTTTGCAGAAAATGGAATCGGGCGTGTTGGAAAGATATTTGGCTTGTGTGTAATCGGTATAGTCGATCATAGAAACCTCTTCAACAGGTGCGGTGAGGTTGGAACTGAGAATGTCAGAAGCCTTGGCACGGAAACAAAGGTAATTGATGCAGGTGTTCTTGCCGATAATCTTGACAGGTCTTAGTAATGCCAGTTGAAAATAAACGTATTCTTTGTTGTTGCCCAGCTCGTTTTTCAATCGTTCATTGTCCAATGGGTAGCCTTTGGTTTGAATCCAGTTGTAGAATTCCCCAACGGTGGTTGGGTATTCGGAGTACCAAGTGCCGTCAATTTTGTCCTTGCCCGCAAATAGCCGGACGCCAATGCCGTTGCTGTGCAATTTTTCGTGTTGTTCGTTGCCGTATGCTATAAAGGGCGTGTCTTTCAATATGGTGATGGAGTAAAGATGGCAGCTCGGCTCTTTTTCGTTTTGTAAAAAAGAGTCCATATAAGAGGCTCTGAGCAAGAAGTGGTCGGCATTATGGACGCGCTGGGGTTCAAACTCATCGTTTCCGTTAATTTTCATCAGCTTCCCCTTGGCGGCATCGCGTAGCCATTGTGCCACTAAATCCATGTAGTCGGCCAAGGTGTGTTCGGCATACCAATCGTCAATGTCTTCGCGTGAAAGGCATAGCGTTGCCGGTAGAGTGCCTTTGCTGTAGTTGACATGGGGAAAACTGGTAAATGGGAAGTCGGGTCTGTCGGGAAAGACAAAAGGTGTGGTGGTCTGCCAATGAGTTTTGTTTATGCCGACAACAACAGGTTCAAGGCGTTGAAGAGGTGATTTTGTCTTGGCAAAGGTGTTGATGCTACCACATAGGCCGATGGTGTCGGCATTCAATTCAATCAGTCGATAAGAGCCGTCATCGAAGACGCTGGCTAGAGAATCCAATTCTCCAGCCAGGCTTCCGACGGCGGCTTTTTCTATTACAGGGTATTTGTCAGAAACTTTGTCCATAGAAATGGGGTTTGGAGTTCTGTGACGAATTATTGTGACATGATTTCTCTTTTTCACTGTCGGAACGTAATCCAATCGAACCGTCTTCTATGTCAAAAACCAATGGCTTGTCAACTTCGTCGTTAGAGGTGCCGCTGGTGCAGAAGAAATTGCCTTTGCCAACTGTTTTTTCGTAGCGTTTTCTGGATGTCTCACAAGGTGGTTCTTTATCGTACTTCTTGATAACCTTTGAAGAGGCAACGATGTAAGCGCCAGATTCTTTTTTGTTCAGGAAGTCCAAAGACGACTGGTTTGGGTCATCT
>DAIOUZ010000279.1:2486-2748 GCA_036759285.1 Candidatus Limiplasma sp.
GAAGGTGTGACTGCAATGATGAGGGGCTTCCAGCAAATCCCAATGGAGGTAGTCGTCATCGTCGGTCTTATTCATTATTCTTTCCCATACATGCCATTCGGCATCGCCAGCAAGGAAAACACGGGCCATGTCGTCTTTATTCTTATCCGACTTAAACCTGAGTTGTGATACAATGCTCGACTCGTTGCGGTCGGCGTTCTCAATGTCATCTTTGAAAGGCGCGTGGATAAACATTTCGAAGTAGCGGCAAGGGGTGCCGTTC
>DAIOUZ010000280.1:0-2736 GCA_036759285.1 Candidatus Limiplasma sp.
GTTCCTATCAGATACTGCAAAAGCCGATTTTGCCGTTTTTTCCATAAAGGTAAGACAAAAATCCGTATTTTTGCAGTTTGGTCAAGACCATTTTGAAGCAAAAAATCAACAAATAGTTTTTATATCATTATGACTTTCAAAAGGTTAAACAACATTACAGGATGGCTGGCTGGACTGATTGCCACCGTCGTGTACTTCCTTACGCTTGAGCCTACCGTCAGCTGGTGGGATTGCGGCGAGTACATTTCAACGGCTTACAAACTGCAAGTGGGTCACCCGCCCGGGGCACCTTTGTTCCAGTTGTTGGGACGTTTCTTCTCGCTCTTTGCGGGCGGCGACGTCACCAAAGTAGCCCTGATGGTCAACGTGATGTCGGCCATCTGTAGCGGCCTCACCATTGTCTTCCTGTTTTGGACCATCACCATGCTGGCGCGCAAGGTATGGATGAAAGAAGGCGAAGACGCACCCTGGGTGAACAAAATCGGTGTGCTGCTGGCTGGCTTCGTAGGCGCTGTGGCCTACACCTTCACCGAGTCGTTCTGGTTTAATGCCGTGGAAGGCGAGGTATATGCCATGTCGTCGCTGTTCACCGCCATCACCTTCTGGGCCATCCTGAAATGGGAGCAAGTGGCCGACGACCCACATAGCACCCGTTGGATCATCTTCATTGCCTTCCTCATTGGCCTCTCTATCGGCGTACACCTGCTTAACTTGCTGTGTATCCCCGCTTTCGTGTATGTAGTCTACTTCAAGAAGTGGAAGAAGACGTCGTTCTGGGGCTTTGTGTTGGCTGGTGTGGTCTCCGTAGCCTTACTATGGCTTATCAACATGTTCCTCGTGCCGCAAATCGTCAACCTAGCGGGCAAGTCGGAACTGTTTTTCGTCAACACGCTTGGTGCACCGTTCAACTTGGGTACCATCGTGTATTTTGCCGTCATCATCGGATTGATTATCTGGGGCCTCATTGCCACCACGCGCCGCAAAAAAGTGCTCTGGAACACGGCCATCCTTTCGTTCATGTTCATCTTGATTGGTTACTCTTCGTTCTTCATGCTGGCCATCCGCGCCAATACCAACACGCCCATCAACGAAAACGAGCCCAAGGACGCCCTTTCGATGCTTTCCTACCTCAACCGTGAGCAATACGGTAGCTGGCCCTTGCTTTACGGTCCCTATTACAATGCTCCCGTCAGCGGACTCAAGGACGGCAACCCTGTCTACGTGAAGGATAAAGAGGCACATCGTTATGTAATCACTGACGATAACAAGCAAAGCAAACCCGATTATCCTGCCGAGCTGATGACCATTTTCCCGCGTATGTGGAGCACGCAAAGAGGTTCACACGCGGATATATATGAAAGGTATCGTAAAGACGCCCGCGGTGTCGTGCAAGGCACACCTGTCCGTGTCAGAAACTACCGTGGCGAGATGGTCACCGTCAACAAGCCGACCTTTGGACAGAACCTGAAGTTCTTCATCAGCTACCAATGCAATTGGATGTATTGGCGCTACTTCATGTGGAACTTTGTGGGCCGTCAGAACGACATCGAAAGCCAAGGCGAACTGAGCCACGGCAACTGGCTTAGCGGCATCAGCTTCATCGACAACGCAAGACTTGGCGACCAGGATAACATCCCTGCATGCCTGCAAAATCCGGGACGTACCACCTATTATTTCCTGCCGCTCATCCTGGGCATCATCGGTCTGATTTGGCTCCTCAAGAAAGACATGAAGCAGAGTTGGATTGTCTTCCTGCTCTTCTTCTTGACGGGTTTGGCCATTATCATTTACCTAAACCAGACGCCGCAGCAACCTCGTGAGCGCGACTATTCTTACGCCGGCTCGTTCTATGCCTTCGCCATCTGGATTGGTTTCGGTGTCATCGCCATCATCGACTGGATTGGCAGGCTGACAAAAAAGAACAGTATGGTTACCACCGTTGCCGTTGGCTTGGCTTGCTTCCTTGCCGTGCCTTGCGTATTGGCTGCCAATGGTTGGGAGGAACACAACCGTTCGGGCAAGACCTCGGCTCGCGACTGGGCAAGAAACTATTTGGCGCAGCTACCGCCCAATGCGGTCATTTTCACCCGTGGCGACAACGACACCTTCCCCTTGTGGTACGTACAGGAGGTGGAAGGCTTCCGCACCGACGTGCGCGTGTGCAACTACATGCTGTCGAGCGGTTATTGGTACGTCCACCAGATGGGTCGCAAGGTGTATGAATCAGAGAAACTTCCGCTGACTTTGAGCCAAAAGGAATACGACAACGGCATCAACGAACAGATTCCCGTGGAGGAGGAAGAATTCTTCAAGGGCAAGCAGGTGGAACTGAAACAGGTCATCGACTTCTTGCATAACCCCAAGGCCGTGAAGCGTTACATGGGCGCTACCTATAATTATATCCCCTGCCGCAGTGTGAAGCTCACCGTCGACAAGGAAGCCTGTATCCGTAACGGCATCGTTCCCGAAAGCATGAAAGACCAAATCGTTGATGAAATCACTTGGGAGATTAAGGACAACTGGATGTACAAGAACTCCATCATGCTCTTGGACTTCATGGCCACCAACAACTGGGAGCGCCCTGTGTATTTCACCTCGTTCAGCGACATGTCGAAGGTGCTTGGCATCGACAAATACCTCCACATGGAAGGCTTGGCCTATAGGTTCATCCCCGTCGAAGCTGAAGACTATTATAAAGGTGTCGGTGGCGTGTATCGTGAAGGCAGTTACGACCTG
>DAIOUZ010000281.1:0-2673 GCA_036759285.1 Candidatus Limiplasma sp.
TTGTGGAAAGACAAGCGCTTCACCGTAACGCTTTGTCATTCCATCTTGGGTGGTGCAACAGATTGCGAAATGAGAATTGAAGTTGAAAAATGAACTGGATCATCCTTATCATTGCAGGCCTCTGTGAGACAGGCTTCGCTTTCTGCCTCGGCAAAACCAAACTCACTGTTGGAACGGAGTATTGGTTATGGATTTCAGGTTTTGCTGTGCTCTATGTGTTGAGTGCCGTGCTTTTGGCGAAAGCCACACAGACCATCCCTATCGGCACCGCCTATCCCGTCTGGACAGGCATCGGAGCTGTCGGGGCAGTGCTGCTGGGCATCTTCGTCTTCCATGAACCTGCCACCTTCTGGCGGGTGTTTTTCCTCAGCACGTTGATTCTTTCTATTGTTGGGCTTAAAATTGTGGGATAATAAATAAAAAGAGAAAATGAAAACAGAAATACAACCTCAAAATACCAATCGCTCAGAAGCGTTCCGTCTGTGGATGACGTCTCCCATGCCGATGGTGACCTTGGTGAAGACGCTGGATGTTGGCCATCTGGTGAAGGTCAGCAAGAAAAGCGGGATTAAATTCACAACGCTGATGTGTTGGTGCATCGGCAAGGCTGCCAGCGGGATAGAGGAGTTTTATGTGTTGCCGGAAAACGGTAAACTGTTCAGATACGACAAACTTGCCATCAATGTCATTGTGGAAAACCGAAATGGCGGTATCAATTCATGCGATATCCCCTTTACAGACAATCTGCAACAGTTTAATCTTGACTATCAGTCACTTACAACCCAAGTTGCGAATGATTGTAAAAGCAGTATGCTTGACGATTGCATGGTCATCGGCACCTCCGCCATGATACAGACGGAACTCGACTGCATCGTCAACCAATACACAGACCAGTTCTGCAATCCCATGGTGATGTGGGGCAAGTATCGCAAAGGGCTGTTCAAAACCACTCTTCCTGTTTCCTTCCAATTCCACCATGTCCAGATGGACGGTGGCCATGCAGCCAGGTTCCTTCAGTTATTGCAGGATGAGATCAATTCTTTTTCAAAAAACACTTGACTTGTCCCTAAGGTCATAATCTAGCGTTGTACCGTTTATTTACTTCTCGCCTGAAACCAGCAATGCCTCAATTGGCACCGTGCTGTTCATCAAGCCGATTCTAGTATCCGACGCATGGCGGTTTACGCCAGTGTAGGTCAGAGAGGCATCTTCGTAGCGACGGAATTTTAGGATGGCATCGTTCATTTGGGCGCGGTTGAAGACACCGACATGTAGCAGCAGGTCGAAATCGTCAATGGTTAAGCCCGTAACACGCTCAAACAAGCTCGGTTCCAACTTGCGAATGACATCCTCAAGGCTTTCTTCACGGTAATCGGTGAGATACATGAAGATGGGTATTCTGGTGGCGAACTTCATCAGTTTTTCCTGCACCTCGCGCCGTTTGGAGCGATATTCCTTCTCCTCTTGCGTCAACTCCTTCTTCTTTTTAGGATCGGGGGTGTCGCCAACCTCGCGTTTCAGTTTCTTGATCTTCTCGGCGCGGTTGACAATGCTCTCGATAATGTCGCCGCCCAAGGCACGGAAACCCTCAATCTTCATAATAGTGGCCAAGGCTTCGGGGTTGTCAAGTACACGTTGCAGTGTGGCGTTATCGACATTAACCAGTTGGGCACTATTCCAACGACGCGCCAGCAGGGTGCCACTGGTGCCATTATCCACAAAGTCGAGGATTTCTGTGGCATCCACTCGCTTCATCGAACTGCCATCGAATTGCAAGATGGGCAGGAAGTTGATGAACTCGTCCACCTTGTCAGTGATGCGGCGGTTACTGTCCACATCCAACTGGTTGGCGTAGGTCACCACCTCGCGCAAGGCACGATTGGGAGCAAAGTCGAACACATAACAGGGGGGTTTCAGTATGGTTCTCTTCGTGGGGTCATCCTTGTCGGTGGCCGTCCATGGACTTTGCACACGGAAAGCCGTCTGAAAGTAGGTCTCGGGACTTGAGCAGTTACGCAACATCAGCAGTCCACCCAACGGACGCAGCGTTACTCCTGTGGTCAGTTTGCCGCATGTCAGCGTGATGGTGCGTGTTTTCAAAGGGTTGTCGCCCATAGCCTCACGCACTGGTCCTAGGGCATCAATTCCGATGCCTGCCTTGGTGCCGCTACAGTTGATGATGGTGTAGTTCTGATAGAATCCGTTAGCCGGACGGTGAAGCAGTGCTTCCATGGCATCGCATGAGGCCACATTGGGCAGGAACCACATCGTGTGGGCGCAGAGGTCGAGCAGACGTGTATCCTCAAAAGGCAATGCTGGACGCACATTGAGTGGAGAACTGCCATCGCCGAAAATGGGGGCTTTGCCACGGATAATGTCGAGCCATTTCTGCACCGCCTTCTCATGGACGAAAGTATTGCCGTCCGCTCTGAAAAACTCATTGAGGTCGAAGCCGTCCATATCCCACTGTTCAATCATCGCGCCGAGGTCTTGTGGCATCTGGTAGGTCATCATCACCATGGTGGGCATTTCCAAATAAGGGCCTCCGACAGCCTCTTTCCGTGCCTGTTCATCCTGATAAGTCCAGTTGAATATCTGACTTTCCATAAACTCGCCCGTGGCAAGAGCGCGGAAAGGTGTGCCGCTGAGGTAGAGATAATGGTTGCCAGTGAT
>DAIOUZ010000282.1:0-2634 GCA_036759285.1 Candidatus Limiplasma sp.
TCTAATTGACAATCAATTTGTTAGATTATTTTTACTAATTTTACGACTGTCCCTATTAATAGCTTTTATGCGCTTTATTGTCAGTGTTTTACATTATAACTCACCAACCATTTTTGTCTATTATACCGCGTTTTATACGACTTTACTTATTGTATACGCTCAGCGCAACATCATCACGGTTCTCTTCACTGCATTCACAAAAACATCTACTTCTTCTATCGTGTTGTATAAGGCAAACGATGCCCTCACTGTGCCCGGGATTCCGAATCGCGTCATTACTGGCTCGGCACAATGATGTCCTGTGCGTACTGCCACACCTATCTTGTCGATGATGGTGCCGAGGTCGTAAGGATGCACACCGTCAATGATAAAGGAAACCAAACCCGAACGGCGCTCTGCTTCACCGATGAAACGGATGCCTTCGATTTCAGAGAGCTTTTCGGTAGCGGACTGCAACAACTGAGCCTCATAGCGTTCAATCGTTTCCCTATCCAAACTTTGCAGGAATTGTATAGCGGTTTCCAAGCCCAAGGCCGCACCCACATTAGGCGTACCTGCCTCAAACTTGAAAGGCAACACATTGAATGTGGTCTTCTCGAAACTCACCGTGTCGACCATCTCGCCGCCAAACTGATAAGGCGGCAACTTCTCCAGCCACTCTGCTTTGCCGTACAAACCTCCGATGCCCATAGGCGCATACATCTTGTGCCCTGAGAAGACAAAGAAATCGCAATCTGAGTCTTGGACATCAATAGCATGATGGGCGATGGACTGCGCACCGTCAATGACTACAGGAATGCCGTATTGATGCGCCATTCTGATCATTTCTTTCACAGGGTTGATAGTACCCAACACATTGGAAATGTGCGCAATGGAAACGACTTTCGGGCTTTCTTTCAACAACTTTTCGTATTGCTCCAAGTCCAGAACACCTTTGTCATCCATCGGCACGACGAGTAACTTTCCGTGATGTCTTTGAACCATTTGCTGCCAAGGCACTAAGTTGGAGTGGTGCTCCATAGCTGTAACCAAAACTTTGTCACCTTCATTAATTATAAGGTGTTCAAACGAAGTGGCGAGCAAATTCAGCGACTCGGTGGTACCACGAGTGAAAACGACTTCACGAGACTCTTTGGCATGGATGAAATCGGCAACGGTTTGTCGCGCATGCTCGTAGGCCTCAGTCGCCTTTTGACTCAGATAATGTACCCCACGGTGGATGTTACAATTCTCATGCAGGTAATATTCACGCTCGCGGTCGATGACACACAGCGGCTTCTGCGTGGTGGCCGCATTGTCGAGATACACCAAAGGCTTGCCGTAGACCTGTTGGTCAAGGACGGGGAACTGGCTTCTTATTTCGGTGATATTCATCAGATCTTCGAATAATCAATGTCAAAATTGTAATCCTTCGGATGACTGCATCGCAACACACAGGTCTCGCAGCTCGACAACTCACCACGCAGACGGCGTTTAATCATGTCATCAATGTGTTCGTGCAGCATCTCATTGCCAATGTGGTTGCTGACCTCGGCGGCGAAAGCGTACATCAACAGAATCCTTGCGTTGGCCTTACTGATGCCGCGCTGACGCATGTAGAACATGGCTTCCTGATCGAGTTGACCTGTGGAAGTGCCGTGTGAGCATTTCACGTCATCGGCATAAATCTCCAAGAAAGGCTGGCTATTGATTTTTGCTTTTGGCGTCAGGATGATGTTACTGTTGTTTTGGTGCGCGTCGGTCTTTTGCGCATTGGGCGCCACGTAGACATGACCGTTGAAAACGCCAGAAGCCTCGTCGTCAAGCACGCCCTTGAATTTCTCGTTGCTGGTGCAATGCGGCACGTTGTGGTTTACCTTCAGATGATTCTCCACATGCTGCGTCTTGTCAATAAGATATAAGCCATACACCTGAGTGTCAGCACCTTCACCATCCAAATCAATATGATAGCTATTGCAAATGTCACCACCGTTGAAGGTGATGACCACAATTTTCAGTCTACTGTCGGCCAGTTGCCTAATCTTGAACTCACGTAGGATGGAAGCCTCGTTGCTCACGTTTTGCAGCACATACAACTCAAGGCTGGAGTTCTCGTTGAGGACGATTTCAGACACTTTCGGCTCCACCGAAATATGCGCATCATCGTCATACTCAATGAGTTCGCGGCTTTGATTGGCGGCTAAGATAAGTTGGTTGTCCATAATCAAAGTTCCTTAATCCATTCGTAACCTTTTTCTTCGAGTTCGAGGGCGAGGGTTTTGCCGCCCGTCTTGACGATGCGCCCGTCGTACATCACATGGACGAAGTCGGGGACGATATAGTCCAAAAGACGCTGATAGTGTGTAATGACCACAAAAGCGTTCTCGTTATTATGCAGTTGGTTGACGCCATGGGCAACGATGCGCAGCGCATCGATGTCGAGGCCCGAGTCGGTCTCGTCAAGGATGGCGAGGCTAGGCTCCAGCATAGCCATCTGGAAAATCTCGTTCTTCTTCTTCTCGCCACCGCTATAGCCCACGTTGACAAAGCGGTTTTGCAGCTTCTCGGTGATTTCCACCATGGCCTGCTTCTCCTTCATCATCTTCATGAAATCGACCGTACTCATAGGCGGAAGCCCTTGGTACTCGCGTTTCG
>DAIOUZ010000283.1:0-2463 GCA_036759285.1 Candidatus Limiplasma sp.
AGGGCTTCCTTGATTTGGCTGACCGTCAAGCCGGCATCCAAGCCGCCGTTGATGGCCTCGGCCAAGGCGGTATAGTCGGCTTTGGCCTCGTTGCAGGCGATGGCCGACATGAAGGCCGCCTGCTCGGTAGTAAAGGTGAGTGTGTTCATTTCTTTTGCGTTTTCTTTAGTGGATTGCGTTCCACAGGCGGCCATTGTCAATGCGATGGCGAATATCATTATTGATTTTTTCATCGTTATTTCAAGTTATGTATGTTCAACCATTCGGCTACCAAATCGGCAATCTCGGCATTGTTCATCTCTTGGAACATAAAGTGGCTGTTGCCTTTGATGCCCATGTCGGGAAGATGGATGACAGTGGCATCACCTCCGTCTTGATTATAATGTTCGGCAAAGTCGCGGCATTGGTTCAGCACCATCTGCCAAAAACCTGTCGATTGGATGTCCTCGGGACCATTCATGATGTTGTCGCCGAAGAGGAAGAGCATCGGCACCTTGGCCTCAACAAACTTCTGGTATTCAGGCGAACCTACCATGGGTGCAAAACCCGGCTCTATGGCCACGATGGCAGCGATGTTCTCCGTATCGGTCTGCCAACCTACGCGACCACCCTGCGAGTGGGTGATGTAGACGGCTTTCTTGCCGGTCATCTTCTGAACGTCGGACATCACGGCACTCATCGCCTGTCCGAAGAGCGGCTCGTCGTAGTTGCCCGTGTTGGGTGTCATCTGGCAGAAGAACTGTGTCTGCGCCTTGTCGCCAGCGGGGAACTGCGATCCCTCGTAGCGTTCGGGAGCCACGCGACCGATGCGGAAGTGGGTGTACCAAGCCTGTTCGCCTACCTTGAACTTGCCGTCCACCACGTCGCCCGGATCAGTGACGATCATCTCGGTGGCGGCAGCGGCACCACGGCGAGGCTGGTCGACGAGGAACACGGAGTAACCCTTCTTCAGGAAGAGGTCGCTCCAGCCCTCACGTCCGTCGGGAGTGGCCTGCCAGCCCGTGCGCGTCTGCCCGTAGCCGTGCAAAAACACGACCGGGATGCCGTTGCCCGAGGCGGGAATCTGATAGAAGGTGTTGGCATGGTCCACATGTGTGGTGGTGCCTTTGCGCGATTGGTCCATCCAATTTTGTGTGGCATCGTAATCGCCTGGGATAGGGTCGGTGATGCGCCCGCCCGACGAGAACACGCCTTGTTTCTCAATCACGAGGCCCGTCTGCACGGGCTCGTCTTTCTGGTTGCAGCAAGCGGAGAAAGCGAGAGCAGCTACTGCTATAACTGCGAATTTTATAAGTCTTTTCATGGTACTCATACTAGTGTTTTTTTCATAGATCCAATGTTTTGATATTTGCTGCAAATATACGAAGTTAGCGTTAGAAACCGATTTCTTTTAGCCACTTGTCGATTTGTCCGAACTTCTTGTCCATGCCGACACCGTTCATCTCTTTGGTGACGACACAGATGCCGTCGCGGTGGTCGCTCTTGGGCGTGGCCTTGACGATGTCTTTGAGGGTCTCATATTCTGCGGTGTAAGCCGTGCAGAACGGGATGACGGTCTTGCCGCTGAAGTCGTATTGTTCCAGGAAGGTGAAGACGGGCATCGGGGCAGTGTACCACCAGCAGGGGACGCAGACGAGCACCACGTCATATTGAGCCATGTCGCTCACCATGCCTTTGATGGCGGGATGTGTGTTGGCATCTTTCTCGGCCTTGGCTTCGTTGGCGCACTCGTCGTAGTCGGTGGGATAGTCGGCCTCACGGACGATTTCAAACTGGTCGGCGTTGAGTTTCTGCGTGATGTAGTCGGCAGCCGCCTTGGTGTTGCCGCTCCAAGAGAAGTAGGCCACCAGCACTTTCTTGTTGTTTAAACTGTTCATGTTTTCTCCTTTCTTTTGTGCGCAGGCCGTGGTGCCGAAAAGGCTCATAATGGCCAATGTCGCGATGATAAGTGTTTTTTTCATAGTCATTAGTTTATCCGTAGTTTTCAATCAGATACTTCACAAAGTTCATGTCATTGAAATTGACGGTGCCGGTATCGTGCTGGTTCATTGTTGCAATTTGGGCCATGTCATCGTCGGTGAGGGCAAAGTCGAAGATGTCGAGGTTTTGCTGCATACGCTCCTTGTGAGTGGATTTCGGGATGGCCACGATGCCGCGTTGCGTGAGCCAGCGGAGGGCTACCTGCGAGGCGGTCTTGCCGTACTTTGCACCAATGCCGGCCAGCAGGTCGCTCTTGATGATGCCGTCCACACCTTGTCCGCCCAGCGGTCCCCATGCCATCATCTTGGTGCCGAACTCGTTGAGCGTAGGCTCGATTTCGCGTTGCTGAATCATCGCGTTGCACTGCAGTTGGTTTACCATCGGCTTCATATCCACATAGTGGGCGAAGTCGAAGAAACGGGCTTGTTGGAAGTTGCTCACGCCGATGGCGCGCACTTTGCCGTCGCGGTAGGCGTCCTCCAT
>DAIOUZ010000284.1:0-2453 GCA_036759285.1 Candidatus Limiplasma sp.
GGACATGCTCTCTCATGCCCGCACGGAGATGGAAATCATTCGCGAACTGGCCGACGACGAGGAAGCCTACCGCTCACTGATGTATTCGTGGTTCGAGCATTCCAGCCTCTTCGACATGATGCGCTTTATCGCGGAAAAGGGTTGCGACATGATCATCACCACCGACCACGGCTCCACCTACGTTGAAAAACCTGTTCGTATCTTGGGCGACCGCGAGGTGAACACCAACCTGCGTTACAAGTACGGCAAGAACTTGAAATACAACCCGAAGGAAGTCTTCGAGGTGAAAGATCCCGAGAAGATTTTCCTGCCGAAAGTCAACCTCAGCACGACTTACGTCTTTGCTGGTGAGAGCGACTTCTTTGCCTATCCGAACAACTACAATTACTATGTGAGCTATTACCGCAACACCTTCCAGCACGGTGGCATCTCCATGAGCGAAATGCTGATTCCCGTGACGCATCTCACAGCGAAACGTTGAAGTTTGGCACGCAGAATCCGCTGAATTAAATGAAGCGCAAAGCGACGCAAAAATTGCTGCCGATAGGTTTTTGCGTTTTCAGCGAATTCTGCGTGAAATAAAAAATGTATTTTTGCGAGAAATTCCCAAAGCATGAATTCCAAAGAATTCCATATCAACAGCGTGGATCAGTTGTCGGAAGTATCTGACTATCTGCTCTCTATGCGCAATGAGGCTGACATTATTGCCTTCTACGGCTCAATGGGTGCAGGCAAAACGACCTTAATCAAAAATCTCTGTCACCGAATGGGTGTCACCGATGAGGTGAACAGCCCGACCTTTGCCATCGTCAACGAGTATGTCACTGAGGAAGGCGAGTCGGTCTATCATTTTGATTTTTACCGCATTAAGAGATTGGAAGAAGCCTACGACATCGGCTACGAGAACTATTTCTACAGTGGCAATCTCTGCCTTATCGAGTGGCCTGAAATGATTGAGCCTTTACTGCCTGAAAAGTACATTCGTGTGGAGATTCAGCACGGGGACACGGATGATGAACGGAATATCAAGTGTGAATTGATTGGCCAGTAGACTCTTACCTTGTCATCTCTGCCATGATAATGGCACCAGCTACGGCAGCATTCAATGATTCCGTTTCGCTACCGCCTACGCGTGGAATCGTGATTGGATGCGTGATGCAAGGCAAAACCTCAGTTCTAATCCCATGCGACTCGCTCCCGATGACAATGATACCTTCTGCCTTTTCCTTTAGCTGAAATAGATTCTCCCCTTCGAGTAAAGCACCATATATGGCTTTGCCTTCGCCTTGAGCTTGACGAAGATAGGCGGCGAGGTCAGTCGTCCACACTTTGACCCTGAACAATGAGCCCATCGTGGCCTGCACCACTTTGGGATTCCATAACTCCACGCAATCGGTACTACATACCACATCGCGGATGCCAAACCATTCCGCCGTGCGAAGGAGCGTGCCCATGTTGCCCGGGTTGGCGATGCCGTCCAAAGCTAGCACGTAGCGCGATTGCGTTTTTATGTCGCCTTGTTTAGGGATGCTCACCACAGCGAGGATACCTGGAGGTGTGTCAAGTCCACTCATTTGTTGCATCTGTACCTCGCTGACAGGTTTGGCAGCAGTGAAAGCAGGATAATCCTTTATAAATACCTCAGTGGCATAAAGCCCTACGGCCTCAAAATCGGAGTGGAGTAGCTCTTCCACCATCTTGCGCCCTTCAACAACAAAAAGGCCGAGTTCCTTGCGGAACTTCTGTTGTCTGAGCGAGGCAATTTGTTTTATGGTGTTTTTCGTGATCATTTCGCGCAAAAATACAAAAACAGGCTGTCTCAATGAAGAGACAGCCTTAAAAATTATGAAAAAGTTTATCCTATTATTCAGCAAAAACGTTGAAGTCGATGTCAACTGCAACTTCTTTGTGGAGTTTAATCTTGGCGGTGTAGTCGCCCACTTCCTTGATGGCGTCTTCGTTGAGGACGATGTGCTTGCGGTCCACTTCGATGCCAGTGGCTTCCTTGATGGCGTTGGCGATCATGATGGTGTTGACCGAGCCGAAAATCTTGCCAGTGGCGGCAGCCTTGGCGGGGATTTGCAGCTTCAGGCCTTCCAAAGCCTTAGCCTTGTCCATAGCCTCGTTCTTGATTTTCTCTTCCTTGTGAGCCTGTTGGCGCATCTCTTCGGCCAAGATCTTGCGGTTACGCTCGGTGGCGAGGATAGCCATGCCCTGCGGGATGAGGTAATTGCGGCCGTAGCCGGGCTTCACGGTGACGATGTCGTTCTTATATCCTAAGTTGGTGACGTCTTGTTTCAGAATGATATCCATGTGTTGTCCTCCTTCAAATTATTTCAAACAATCTGCTACGAATGGCATCAGGGCGAGGTGGCGGGCACGCTTGACGGCCTGGGCAACCTTGCGCTGGTATTTCGTTGAAGTGCCGGTGATGCGGCGAGGCAGGATCTTAC
>DAIOUZ010000285.1:0-402 GCA_036759285.1 Candidatus Limiplasma sp.
TGGGGGCTTTCGGCCTCGCTGAAGGTTATCCATTCGGAGAGGGGCATTTCGCATAATGCGATGTCGTCCAAGCCCAGGCCGTAGCCGTAGTGGTCGGTGAAGCGGAAGCCGATTTGGTAGTTATTGGCAAGGCCGGTCAGTTCGACGGACTGGCTTGTCCATGCTTCGTGGTTCTCGGTGGTGCTCCACAGTTCGTTCCATCCGCCCTCGTTGCCGATGCGGTAGCATACGGCGAATTCGTCGGTGTCGTTGCCCCATCTTTTGTTGATGTACCAGAAGGAGAGTTCCACGCCGTCATAGCTGCTCAAGTCGAGGGCGGGCATGACCAAGTAGGTCACTTGGTTCCTAAAGTTGTGCGTAATCAGGGCGTTGTAGTTGCCGCTGTGGGTGCCGGTGTTTGTT
>DAIOUZ010000285.1:412-2448 GCA_036759285.1 Candidatus Limiplasma sp.
AATCCGCTCCGCTAAATCGAGACCGCGGGACAGCGCCCACGCCCACGCGCCAAGTCTTGGTCGGGTCTTGGTTTTCGCCCACAATGCTCCAGCCTTCGGGCATCGTGCCGCCCTCGAAACCTTCTTTAAATAGCGTGGGAACCTCGCGGTAGCGCAGCGCGTAACTGTCGCAAGCGCCCTCCCAAGTGATGTCGGCGGTATGGTTCGTGATGTTGTCGGCGGCAATGTCGCGGGGCGAAAAGAATGCGGGATTGATGGAAACTTCCACATCGTCGATGAAGCAATGGTGGGAGCTGCCCACGGGGAGTCCATTCCACAAGAAGGCCAAACGAATAGCCTCGGCGGGCACATTGTCCAATACAGTATTACGCTGCACCATGTTTTCATTACTGTTGTCGTATGAAACAATTTCAGTGAAGGTGTTGCAAAAGCCGTTGTCCTCGGAGGTTATATAGCCTAAGCGTAGCTGACCCTGGCCCAAAAAAGGGTCTGCTGTTTGCATCCAGAAACTGATTTGCAGGTGGTTTATGGGATTACTGAATATCGGAAAAAAGATATAGTTGTCAGCGATTTGATTGGGGAACACCAAAGATTGTGCGCCGCTGTGCACATAATTTGGAGCATCCTCAACCCAGATAGAATTATGCGGAGAAAGATCAAAATTCATCGACCCAGGGACAAACTCATCCCAGCCGTCGGGAGTTCTGACACCTCCCCAATATTCGTTCCAAGGGCATCCCTCGGGGCTTTCAAAACCTTCAAAATAAGGCGAATCGGCAGTGATGGTGACAGGATCGCGATAATAAGAGTATCCATAGAAGGTGTTGCTCCAACGGCTTTGGTCGATGTCGTTGCAGTAGGCACGCACCTTGGCGGAGTAGAGTGACTCGTGGAAGAGGCCAGTCAGGTCGTAAGGATTGCTGTCGGTCGTGATGAGGTTGTTTTCGTCTTCGTTCAGGCAAATCTGCCAGGTCGTGGCCTCGCCGTTCTCGGTCCAGCGCAAAATGTTCGTTTGGGTAAGACAGTTAACACTATCAATCAAATCGGTGGGCGCGGGGCAGACGATGGGCGTGCTGAAACTTACGCTCTTCCATCCGCTCACTTCGTCCCCGCACACGCTCTGCACTCTTGCCTGATAGTCTGTATCTGGAGAGAGGTTTTCCCATTGGTAAGAGGTGGTGGTGGTGGTGTCAAACACTCGTGTCCATGTGCCGCCGTCCGCCTTGGTTTCAAGGTTGTAGATGCCGCTGCCGCCCGACCATGTCAGCGTGGCTTGGCGGCTGGTGATGTTCCCAGCTGTCAAGGTTGCGGGTTTTTGGCAGATGGTTGGTTCGTAAATGAAGGTGGTCTTGGGAATGAAACTTATCGTAATATTAGTATTATAATTGAGAAAACCTACAAAAGCGGCGGAATACGGTACATATGTGCCATAGAAAAAAATCTCCTTACTACTTCCTTTTTCCGTGTTCTCGATGCCCACGAGCAGGTTGCCGCCTTCATATTCAAAATCCTCATCGAAACTGATGGTGAGTTCGCCGCCGTTGTCGGTTTCTACGATTTCAAGTGTGCCTTGGTAAACGACTGTGGCGTTGTTTTTCGGCTCAAACGCGCCGATGGCGGTGTAGTCCACTACCATGAGATACACGTCCACGGGGCAATTGGTGGTGTAAGGGATGATGGCCGTTGTGGTGTAAAACTTCATGCTGCTGATGGTGTTGCCTGCCATTGCCGTCAGGTCGTCGGCGGGAATGACGAACTGGCTCCTTGTAAATTGGTCGAAAACAGAAATACATGTGGGAATGCATGGATCCGTCCCGTTTCCGTCATACACGGTGAGGGATTCCTGTTGCGCCAGTGCCGCCAAGGGCAGCAAGAAGCCGAGCAGCAAGAGCAGCGCGGCGGCGCGTTTCATTTTGTTTTCCACGATGTTTTTCTTTTCAATCAAGGCGATCATGGGCGCCTTTGCTTTTTGAAGTAAATCTTTGTCCATGGTTAGGGTTGATTTTAAAGTTATTGAAAACAATTTATTTGTCGTT
>DAIOUZ010000286.1:0-2440 GCA_036759285.1 Candidatus Limiplasma sp.
CGCCCGATTCCACTTTGTTCACGTTCTGACCGCCAGCACCTGAAGAGCGGAAGGTGTCCCATTTGATTTCGCCTTCGTTGATTTCCACGTCGAACTCCTCGGCTTCGGGCAGCACGGCCACTGAAGCGGCAGAGGTGTGGATGCGGCCTTGGGTCTCAGTCTTGGGCACACGCTGCACACGATGCACGCCCGATTCGAACTTGAGGATACCATAACAACCATTGCCCGTCACGGTGAAGTCGATTTCCTTGTAACCGCCGCTCGCGCCTTCGCTGACGCTGGTCACTTCGACCTTCCAGCCACGGTTTTCGCAGAATTTGGAGTACATGCGATACAGGTCGCCAGCGAAAAGGCAAGCCTCGTCGCCGCCCGTACCCGCACGGATTTCCATAATGGCGTTCTTGCTGTCTTGTGGGTCTTTGGGAATCATCATCACGCGGATGTCCTGCTCCAACTGCTCGATGCGCGTTTGGGCAGTGTCCAACTCCTCTTGGGCCATCTTGCGCATCTCCTCGTCCTTCTCCGTAGCCAGGATTTCTCGGGCTTCTTCCACGTTAGCTTTCAGTGTCTTGTATTCCTTGAAGGCCATGACGATAGGCTCCAAGTCCTTATAGTCCTTGTTGAGCTTCACGAACTTCTTCATGTCGGAAGCCACGGCAGGGTCGGCGAGCTGTTCGCCCATTTCCTCCCAGCGGTGCTTTATCGTTTCGAGTTTTTCGGTGATGTCCATGAATGCTATTAGTCTTGAAGAGGATTGATAATGCTAATCCCATCTATCATTTTGAAATCCTTAACATTGGCAGTGACAAGCACAGCCTTGTTCACCAAAGCACTTGCAGCAATAATGGCATCTGGAAGTTTGATTTTGGTTTGTTTACGGATTTCGATGGTTTTTTCGGTAATCTGTCTTGTTAGATTGAAAACTTCGCAGGCGTCACATAAACTCTTTACAATTGTCTCCTCCTCATTGTTTATGAAAGGATGACCTAAAGATTCCATATAAGAAATGATTGAGATGCAAAGTCTATCGCCCTTTGAGGCAAAGTCCGTCATTTTCATCTTCTCTTGAGAAAGATAGATGATGATATTTGTGTCAAGAATAAAAGTCTTACCACTCATCACGTTGTTGTTTTTGCCATTCGACGGGATCCGAAATTTCCTTCATAATTCCACCTTCGGGAATTTGTTCCAATACTTTCATAACCTCATCAAAATTCCCTGTTGATGACTCGTTGACCTCCACTTTTTTTACAAAAGAGATGGAACGAAGCCAATCCAATAGCATTTGGAGTTTGTTGGTGTCGTCTATGGTTACACTGAGCGTTGTCATGACTTTTGTTTTTCAATACTTCGCAAAAATACAAAATTATTGACGAAAATTGGCGTTTTTGCCAAAATTCGTCAATAAAAGCTTTCCGAAAAGTAATGTCTATTACTCTGCTGGTGTAGTAAAACAAATGTCTTCACCAAATACAGTCTGTGCGCCCCAAAAAATTGCAAATGCTCTGAAATGATATTCAGTTCCAGCCTCCTGAACAGGAATCATCCATTCAAAAGGACGGGGAAGCGAAAGGTCGGGGTGGTAATTGATATCTTGTTGCTCAATGAAGTACATTTCATCCATATCAGGATTGGGATTCTTCCCCAAACAATACCCGTATGCCTCAAGTTCGTTAAGATTCTTGTCAAGCGATTTGATGGTGCCGGTAATTTTTGCATGATGCGCATTAACTATTTCCGGCTGATTGGTTTTGATGGTAACTTTTTCACCGTTTTTGTTGCAACTTGTAAATCCGAAAACGAGCAAAATGCCCATTAAGACTAAAAACTTTGATTTGTTCATGATGTTTATGATTTGTAGGTCGTCGTTTAATACTCAAATGTTCCAAACTCACTCTTAATCGTCAATCTCTTTTGCTCCGAAGTCTCCACATGTCCAATAATTTGGCTATCAATATTGAACTGTTTTACTATGGCAATCATCTCATTAGCAGCCTTTTCGTTGGTGTAAATTTCCAAGCGGTGACCCATGTTGAAGACCTTGTACATCTCGTGCCAGTCGGTGCCTGAAGCGGCTTGAATCATGCGGAACAATGGCGGTAAGGCCATCATGTTATCCTTCACGATGTGCAGCTTATCCACGAAATGCAATACCTTGGTTTGGGCACCGCCGCTGCAATGGATGATGCCGTGGATTTGCTTGCGGAAGTCCTTCAGAATCGGAATCATCAGCGGGGCGTAGGTGCGGGTAGGCGAGAGGATGAGCTTGCCCACATCCACGCCAGGGACCTCGGTCGGGTCGGTCAGTTTGTGTGGGCCGGAATAGACCAACGCTTCAGGGATGCTGTGGTCGTAGCTCTCATCATATTTCTCGGCCAGATAATGGTTCAGCATATCATGGCGGGCCGAGGTGAGGCCGTTGCTGCCCATGCCACCGTTG
>DAIOUZ010000287.1:0-2436 GCA_036759285.1 Candidatus Limiplasma sp.
GAAGCGGTCTGCAGAATGATCCGCTGGGAGAAGATCGGCTTTCGCCTCGTCGGCAGTGCAGGCAACGGACTGGATGCCCTGCAGCTGGTGGAGCAGCTGCAGCCGGACCTGCTGCTGACAGACATTCAGATGCCTTTTATCTCAGGGACGGAGCTGGCAAAGAGCGCCCGCGAGATACAGCCGCTGATTTCCATCGCCTTTCTTTCCGGTTATGATGATTTTGAATACGCCCAGCGTGACATCGAAAACCGTGTCATCCCTTATCTGCTCAAGCCGATCAGCATGGCCGA
Organism: Candidatus Limiplasma sp.; assembly: GCA_036759285.1. Classification (GTDB taxonomy): domain Bacteria; phylum Bacteroidota; class Bacteroidia; order Bacteroidales; family F082; genus Limimorpha. The sequence continues at coordinate 291 of DAIOUZ010000287.1, forward strand.
GCTGACCAAAAACGGCACGGTAAGCGGTTATGATGTGCAGCGCTACAAAGGTCTCGGTGAAATGAACCCCGAGCAGCTTTGGGAAACCACCATGGACCCGGCTCACCGCACCTTGCGTCAGGTGACTATCGAGAATGCCATGGAAGCCGACCACATCTTCTCCATGCTGATGGGCGACGAGGTGGCCCCGCGCCGCGAGTTCATTGAGCAGAACGCCACTTATGCCAACATTGACGCATAAAGATTGACGTTCGACATTAACAAAAGGCCGCTTTTGCGGCCTTTTTTTGTCGAAAATAATGCCGCTTCTCTTGCACAAGTCAAATTTAATCTTGAACTTTGCACAAAATTATCGCGTATGCAAACATTCAAAAAAGGGGAGAAGATTGGCAAATATGTCATCAACTCGTTTATAAAGAAAGGTATTGTTGCTGAATCATATACGGTGCTCGGTCCCGACGACATGATGTACTTCATGAAGGTGTTCGACCTCAGAAGCATCCCTCATGAGCAACTTTTTGAGGGCAAGGAAGTCTACGAGATCCAACTGTGCAAGGAGCTGAACACGGATGAAAACCAGAACGTCGTTCGCTATGTCGACAATGGCGAGGTGAAAAAAGGCAACACGGTCTATCATTACCTTGTGACCGAGTTCTATCGAGGCGTTCTGCTTTTGGATGCCGTCAGGGAGGAGGGTCGCTTCGACCTTGAAGATGCGGTGCAGATCACGCTTTGTGTCTTGAGCGGTCTGTCATTTATCCATTCCCGCGCCTTGATACACAATGATATACGTCCATCTAACATCATGCTTCAGGAGCTAGATGACGGTATGTTGATGCCTACCATCATCGACTTGGGCCATATCTCTTACATGGTCAAGGGCCGTCCGACCTTCGCCGACGAAGACCTAATGCCGTATTTCCGTGCACCGGAGACCTTCCGTGCAGTTTATACGGTGAAGAGCGATATCTTCTCCACGGGTGCGCTCCTTTATTTCCTCATTTTCGGCAAGTCGCCATGGGAGGAAATGGATTTGAGAGTTTTTGAAGGCGACAAACAGAAAATCTCCGATGCACTGAAGAAAGCAAGGAAACAAGAGCTCGTTTTGGAGACGGAAGAGGTGAAACTTCCTGATTATATGAAGGCTATCCTGCTGAAGGCACTGGCCAAGAAGGCCGATGACCGTTTCGCTTCGGCTGCCGAGTTTGCCCAAGCTTTGTTCGAACAGGTAATGCCTGAGTTGGCGAAAAGAATGGAAGAAGATGAGACTAAGCCACAAGCAGAAGCGCAGGTTCAAGACAATAGCGGCCCAGTCATCACCTTCAAGAAAGGTTCGGGTAACGGCTTTGACAACGTGACGGGTCGCGATGAGCTGAAGGAACAGCTTCGAAAGGAAGTACTTTTTGCGATGCAAAATCCAGAGAAAGCCAAACTATACAAGTTGCCAGCCATCAATGGCGTTTTGCTTTATGGTCCTCCTGGCTGCGGTAAAAGCCTCGTGCTGAGCAGTTTTGCCGAGGAGCTGGGATTTAATTACACTATTATTTATGGACCAGAAATGGGGCATATCTATAAGGAGGGGGTGCTTGACAACTTACAAAGGTTGTTCGATGCTGCTGAAATCAAAGCTCCATTTGTCATTTGTATTGACGAATTGGAATTCGTAGCGCCCAATCCCAATGGGGGAAGCGAGGAAAGCAACATTACGCCTCAGGTTTCGGCATTGTTCAGCATGATGAACGATTGCTCGAAGAAAGGCATTCTCGTGGTGGCCACGACCAACCGTCCCGACCTTATCGACCAGGCCATCATGCGTGTTGGCTGCTTCGATAGGGTGTTTTTCGTGCCGCAGCCTGACTTTGAGGCACGCAAGGATATCTTCATGAACCATCTGAAAGACCGTCCCTGCGAGGAACTCAACTTCGATGAGTTAGCCAAGTTGTCGGACGACTTCAACGCTGGTGACATCACCGAGGCTGTCAACGAGGCTGCCATGACCGCTGCCTACAACGACGTGCCGATTTCCCAAAAGATTCTCGTCGACGTGCTGAAATACAAGAACCCGACCTATTCCACCAAGACCCGTATCGGATTCCACAAGAAATAAAGAGATGAACACTAAAACGTTGGTGTCGAAGTATTTGAA
>DAIOUZ010000288.1:0-1344 GCA_036759285.1 Candidatus Limiplasma sp.
GATTTCCGATGGATGCTGTGAGGGGAGATCCTGCCAAAGCGTACCACCCAGAAACACATTGATGAATTGAAGACCGCGGCAGATTCCAAGAATAGCCTTGTCGGATTGCAGGGCTTTCGACAGTACCAGCGTCTCCAACTTGTCGCGTTCCGGACAGGGGACGATAGTGGCATCCTTCACTCCATAAAGCTCTGGTGTGACATCTTGGCCTCCCGTAAACAGGAATCCGTCGCAGGTTTCTACAATCTGTGCGGCATCCGCTTCTGTCATGTCAAGGGGCAGGACGACTGGGATACCCCCTGCGGCTTTGATACCCTCCAAATAATCCGGTAGCATCCAAACGCTCTTGCGCTCGGCATCCCAAAGCGGCGTAACGCCTATTATCGGTGAGTGTTTCATAAAAACCTTCAATTTTCTCCAATAGCCACAGGCATTCCTAATACATCGTTAACTTTCCATGACTGCGCTTTCATCTTGCAGGTAGCCGTGCAGCGAACGTCAGTAACGGAAGCTCCAAACAGAACTTCATAAGTGCCAGCAGGGGTCTCCCAAGCTGAATGCTCCTCGTTGAACGAAGCCAAATCGTATGCACTGACTTTCATCGTCAAAGTCTCGGACTCACCAGGAGCCAATAGTTTGGTCTTGGCGAAGGCTTTCAGTTCGCAAGTGGGTTTGTCAAGATCTCCTGACGGAGCTGCAACATAGAGTTCAACCACTTCACGACCGGCTACTTTGCCCGTGTTCTTTACCGTGACGTTAGCCGTGAAACCATCTTTATCGGCCTTTACTTTTGGTTGGCTATAGGCGAAAGTCGTGTAGCTCAAGCCATAGCCGAAGGGGTAGGTGACCTCTACATTGTTGGTCTGGAAATAGCGGTAGCCCACCCAGATGCCTTCGGCATAGTCGGTAAAGTCCACATTCTTTCTGTTTCCTCTTCTACCCGAAGTCATGTCCCAAGTGTAGGGGAAGTTCTTTGAAGAGGGTGAATCCATATAGTTGATAGGGAAGGTCATGGGCAGTTTGCCTGAGGGGTTTACTTTTCCGCAAAGCACATTGGACACAGCATAAGCTCCTTCTTGCCCCGGAGCCCATGGCAAAACGATGGTGTCAACCATATTGCGCCAAGAGGCCGTTTCGACGACACCGACGATGTTCAACACCACAACGACTTTCTTGCCCAACTTGTGGTAGCTCATGCTGATGTTTTGGAGCATTTCACGTTCGATGGCAGATAGCTCGAAGTCGTCGGGTACCACACGGTCGGCGCCTTCACCAGCAATGCGGCCCAACACGAATACGGCTACATCATTGACAGCGGCCTGCCTGCCGAAGACATCGCCTTCG
>DAIOUZ010000288.1:1354-2428 GCA_036759285.1 Candidatus Limiplasma sp.
CAATGGCTTGCGCTGTGACAGCAAGCTCTGGACGATGACGTTTGTCAATCGAACTGCCGTTCATCTTTTCGGTTGCACTTTGGGTAGCATAGCATAGGCGATAATATTCTGCCAAGTTCTCATCCAAAGTGAATCCTGCTTCCATCATCGCTTCCTGCATGTTGGCAATATGGGTCGTGTTCACCTCGCCCGAACCTGTTCCGATACCTATAAAATCGATGGAACTGATGCCATAAAGAGCCACTTTTTCATTGCCGTTCAGTGGTAGGGTGCCACCTTCGTTCTTGAGCAGTATGATGGACTCCTCGGCGGCTTTGCGGGCCACTTCGGCATGGGCTTTCAGGTCGGGCTTGTTGGAATAGTTGTAATGGCGGAAATGCGGAGTCTTCACAATGTAATTCAGCATATTGCGCACGTTGCGGTCGAGTTCCTCTTGGCTGATCTCACCGCTGTTGACGGCAGCAAGGATGCGGTCAATCTCGATTTGTTTGCCCCATTCCATCAGGTCGTTGCCGGCCTTGGCGGCTTTCACGGTGTTGTCTTTCACGCCCCAGTCGGTCATCACGATGCCGTCGAAACCCCACTCATCGCGGAGGACGGTGGTCAGCAGACCGTGTTTCTGCTGGGTATACTCGCCGTTGAGCTTGTTGTACGACGACATCACCGTCCAAGGTTTGCCTTCCTTGACGGCAATCTCGAAGTTTTTCAGATAGAGTTCCCTCAAAGCGCGGTTGCTCACTCGGGCGTCGTTCTCCAAGCGGTTGATTTCTTGGTTGTTTGCGGCGAAGTGCTTAATGGAAGTGCCCACACCGTTTTTCTGTATGCCACGCACGTATGCGGCAGCCATCTTGCCCGAAAGCAGCGGGTCTTCGGAGTAATACTCGAAGTTACGGCCACAGAGCGGGTTGCGATGGAGGTTCATGCCCGGGGCGAGGAGCACATCGACACCATATTCGAGTACCTCGTTACCCATCGCTGTGGTCACTGTTTCCACCAACTCAGGGTCCCACGAGCTGGCGAGGAGCGTGCTGGTTGGGAAGCCTGTGCAGTAGAACGTCTCGTCGGAACCTTCGC
>DAIOUZ010000289.1:0-2343 GCA_036759285.1 Candidatus Limiplasma sp.
CCAAGATTTCTTGGACGCAGGTCGAGACGGGTTCGGCCATCACATGGAAATACCCGGGTTGTGTGCTGCTGGGCGACAATTCGGTAGGCGAGTTCTACTCTGTCGCCGTGACCAACAACTATCAGCAGGCCGACACAGGTACCAAGATGATACATTTGGGTAAAAACACGCGCAGTACCATCATCTCGAAGGGTATCTCCGCTGGTCACAGCCAAAACGGCTATCGTGGTTTGGTAAGGGTGGCGGCCAAAGCCGAAAATTCGCGTAACTATTCTCAATGCGACTCGCTGCTTTTGGGCGACAAATGCGGTGCCCACACTTGGCCTTACGTCGAATGCGGCAATGAATCGAGTATCCTCGAACACGAAGCCACGACCTCGAAAATCTCCGAAGACCAACTCTTCTACTGCCAGCAGCGTGGCATCCCGACGGAAAAGGCCATCGGCCTCATCGTCAACGGCTATGCCAAGGAGGTGCTCAACAAACTGCCTATGGAATTTGCCGTTGAGGCACAGAAATTATTATCGATAACCCTGGAAGGCAGCGTAGGATGACACGCTTCGCGTCACTGCGAGGCACGAAGCAGTCCAGAAAAATTACTCTAGATTGCTTCGTCGTTCCTCCTCGCAATGACGCAAAGCGACAAAAAACTAAACAAAGAAGAAGCATAATGTCACAGACCCGTTCAAATAACACGCCCTTTTGGTTGTTCCTCATCGGATTGTTCCTCATTCTGGTGAACAAAAGCCTATTGACCGAAGGTATGTTCTTTGACGGCGTGACCTATGCCAGCATTTCACGCAATATGGCGGAAGGGCAGGGGACGTTTTGGAATCCGTATTACACGCAGATCTTGTATCCTGAGTTCCGTCAGCATCCGCCTCTAGCTTTGGGACTGGAAGCCTTGGCTTTCAAGGCTTTTGCCGACCATTTGTGGGTGGAAAAAGCCTATTCCGTTCTGACCTTCTTGCTTTCAGGTTTACTGATAGCCTTGATTTGGAAGCGGACCACCAACAACATTCGCTGGGCTTGGTTGCCGCTGTTGTTTTGGATAGCCATGCCTTTAGTCACTTGGAGCGCGACGAATAATTTACTCGAAAACACCATGTCAGTCTTCGTGCTTCTGTCGGTCTATCTGATGATTGTTAGCTATCAGAGGAACCACAAGTTATGGCTGGTGTTGGCCGGCGTTGCGTTGTTTGGAGCTTTCCTCTCCAAAGGCTTTACGGGGTTGTTTCCCTTGGTGTTTCCTATCTTGTATTGCGCTTTCGACCAAAAGCGTAAGTGGATACAAGGCCCGATCGATAGTTTGATTCTGCTGGTTTGCTTGGCAATTTTGGCTGGCATTATGTTTTTAGTATTTCCGCCGTCGTTCGCCTATATGAAGGACTATATCAATTTGCAGGTGATTGGTGGTGGACTGCATGAAACTACGGTCTCGTCTAGGTTTTACATTGTGTTCAGCCTGCTGCAACAGATGTTGATTCCGTATGTAATCGCCATGACATTAGTAATTTGCAAGACCAAGAACAAGGTCAACCGAAAGGTGTTTGAGTTCCCTCCCGACAAGGCTTGGTTCTACATCTTTTTGATACTAGGTCTTTTAGGTGTGCTGCCCATCATGGTGAGTGTGAAGCAACGTGACTTTTACATGTTGGCTGCCTTGCCGTTTTTTGCCTTGGCTTGTGGACATATCACCCTTTCGATGGTCAATATGCTGATGCTTAAGATAACACCAAGTTTGCGCAAATGGATGACTCTTGGTGCTTGTAGCATCGTGTTGTTGGGTGTTGTTTTGAATCTCGTTCACATCGGGAAATACGGTCGCGACGAAGCGCTGATTGAAGCGGTCAAACAACAGATTGCGGAAGCGGATGGCAAGACTGTGATTGAGATTGCACCTGAAGAATACACACAATGGGCTATGCATGCCTATTTTATGCGATATGGAAAAATTAGCTTAATCCCAACTGAAACCCCGTCGCCCATAGATTTCCGCCAGCCCTCCTGCCTGCGTGGGAATGACATGGGCGACTTAACTGAATAACTGATAACTGCAAATTATAAACCGAACAATATGTTACTGAATATTAAAAATCTACACGTCTCCATCGGAGGCAAGGAAATCCTGAAAGGATTGAATCTGGGCGTCAATGAAGGTGAAATCCACGCCATCATGGGACCTAATGGAACAGGAAAGAGCACGCTTGCAGCGGCCATCACGGGTCGCGAGGGCTATGAGATCACCGAAGGCGAGATCTGGTACAAGGGCAAGAACATCATCGGGATGTCGCCCGAGGACCGCGCCAACGAGGGCATCTTCCTGAGTTTCCAATACCCTGT
>DAIOUZ010000290.1:0-2011 GCA_036759285.1 Candidatus Limiplasma sp.
GGCCAGCTTGGGTCAAGGCGTTGTATGATACTGAGTTACCCAAGGCAATGGTTGGCATGAAGAATGCCACGCTGATGGCATAGTATGGGAACAGTTGCCCAAAACTGACTGCACTGCCGTATTTGTAGCCCATGTAACCTGCTAAAGCCATGAAGATAGCGGCAAGGAAATGACAGATGCCCAACAACTTTTGCGCGGGAATCCAACGGTCGGCCACGATACCCATCAAGGCGGGCATGAAGAGGGAAACGATGCCCTGGATGGCGAAAAACTTGCCGATGTTGGCACCCATGCCGATGCGACCGAGATAGATGCCCAAAGAACAGAGATAAGCTCCCCACACCGCAAAGATGAGGAAGTTCATCACGATAAGTCTGAATTTGATTGCTTTCATATTCTTAGATTTAATTATTAAAATTCAAAATTATATTCTTGGATTTAAAGATTTAATATTCAAAGATTTAAGATTTCAAAATCATTCAGCATTCCACATTCTACATTCAGCATTCATCCTTTCCTCCTATTGATTTTATCTCGTATCTGCGCCGCTTTTTGGTAGTCCTCATTGTCGATGGCATCCTGGAGCAGTTCTTCCAACGTGTCCATGTCGAGCAGGTCAAGGCTGGTTTTTGTCACACCTTTTTTAATAGGTTCTTCATGGACTTCCTCGTCCTCTTGCTTATCCATGTCTTCCATGAGGATGCCTGCTTCATCCATGACAGTTTCGTAGGCATAAATCTCGCAGCCTGCGCGCACAGCGATGGCGATGGCATCGGAAGGTCGGGCATCAATCATTGTCAGTTCGTCGCCCTGTTTGCAAATCAGTATGGCATAGAACACGCCATCGCGGAAGCGACAGATGACAGCCTCCATGATTTCAATGCCGAACTCATGAGCGAACCTCAAAAAGAGGTCGTGGGTGTGGGGTCTGCCGTTCTTGTGCTTTTCCATGCCTACTGCAATGGACTCTGCCTCGGCACTGCCGATGACGATAGGCAAACGGCGTTGCGAGTTCTTGTCACCCAATATCAAGACATACGCTCCTGTCGAGGATTCGCTGTAGGTCATACCGATGATTTCCAAACTGACTTTGTTCATTTTTGCTCGTTTTTGTAAGGGTGGGGAAGGTCTTCTATGCTAAAGAACTGATTATTAAGTCGCTGTTTCAAAACAAAACCTTCTCCCTTCAATCGTCAAAAGTAGGGACTTTTTGGGAAATGCGCAAAAAAAGTTGTTTTTTGGAAAAATTCTATGCAAAAAATTTTCATTTCAATGTTTTTTGTCCTTATTTTTGTCCCCTCAAATGTTGTAAAAACGAATCAAAACGGCATTGTGCATCGAATCAAAACAAGTTTAACTAAATATCAATCTTATGAGTAACAGCATTGTTTACATTGTGTTAGTGGCCTCAATTCTGGCGCTGACATTCGCTTTCATCTTCTTCAAACAGATGATGAAGGAAGACGAAGGTACGGACTTGATGAAGAAAATTGCTCAGCACGTGCGCAAGGGTGCTATGGCTTACCTGAAGCAGCAGTACAAGGTGGTGACCATTGTGTTCGTCATCTTGGCTATCATTTTCTTCATAATGTACAAGTTTGACTTGCAAAACGGCGTTGTGTGGTTTGCTTTCCTCACGGGAGGTTTCTTCTCGGGCTTGGCGGGCTTCTTCGGCATGAAGACAGCCACCTATGCTTCAGCTCGTACAGCTAATGCTGCCCGCAAGTCATTGAACAGCGGCCTTCAAGTGGCTTTCCGCTCAGGTGCCGTCATGGGTCTCGTCGTGGTGGGTCTCGCCCTGCTCGACGTTTCCGTGTGGTTCCTTGTGCTGAATGGTACAGGTTTGCTTGCGGCTGTCGGAGCTGAAAACGACCTCATCACCATCACCACCACCATGCTGACCTTCGGCATGGGTGCATCCACGCAGGCTCTGTTTGCACGTGTGGGTGGTGGTATCTACACCAAAGCCGCCGACGTTGGTGCCGACCTCGTCGGTAAGACCGAGTACAAC
>DAIOUZ010000290.1:2057-2286 GCA_036759285.1 Candidatus Limiplasma sp.
GGTGCCGACCTTTACGAGTCTTACGCTGGTTCTATTCTGGCTACCATGGCCTTGGGTGCTTCAGCTTTTGCTACGGCTGCCACACAAAGTGCCGCTGGTGCTGAGATGCAATTGAAAGCCGTTTTCGCTCCTATGTTGATCGCTGCTGTGGGCGTACTCCTTTCTTTGATTGGTATCTTTATGGTGCGCACGAAAGAGGGTGCTGGCATGAAGCAACTCCTTGGCGCTT
>DAIOUZ010000291.1:0-2143 GCA_036759285.1 Candidatus Limiplasma sp.
GTCGTGGCGTGCCGAGGTGAGGCCGTTGCTGCCCATGCCACCGTTGTAGCTGTCCTCGTATGTGGCTTGTCCGTATGAGGCAAAGGCCACGATGACATCGCCGGGCTGAAGGTTGTTCTCAATCACCTCGTCGCGTCTGATTCTTGTAGTCACGGTACTGTCGACGATAACGGTGCGCACCAAGTCGCCCACATCGGCAGTCTCGCCACCAGTGAGCCAGATGCCAATGCCGAGGCTGCGCAATTTCTCCAAGAAATGCTCTGTGCCATTGATAAGGGCTGAGATGACTTCGCCAGGGATGAGACTCTTGTTGCGCCCGATGGTGGAGGAGAGGAGCATGTTGTCCGTCGCGCCCACGCAGATGAGGTCGTCGGTGTTCATCACCACGGCGTCTTGCGCCACCCCTTCCCACACGCTCATGTCGCCGGTCTCTTTCCAATAGAGGTAGGCGAGCGATGACTTGGTTCCCGCGCCGTCGGCATGCATGATGTTGCAATACAACGGGTCATGGCCGAGGATGTCGGGGATGATTTTGCAGAAAGCGTTGGGATAGAGCCCCTTGTCGAGGTTCTTGATGGCGTTGTGGATGTCTTCTTTTTCGGCAGAGACGCCGCGTTGAGAGTAACGATTGTCCATTTTCTCTGTTTTTACTATGGCTTATGGCCTATGACTATGGCCAACTCACAGCGGCCAAGTAGCCATAGACCATAGTCATAAGCCATAGTCCAATTATTTGAATTTCAGTTTCTTTTCTTTCGTGTCAAACTCGAAATTGCCGAGTTGCTTCATGTTCTTCTGTCCAATGACCCATTGCTCGACCATCTTGCTCACGACTTTGCACTCCACATTGTAGAGCGAGCGGCCAGCGATTCTCACTTCCTTGATGACGAAGACCGAATTGTTGGCGATACCGCCCGTGGTGAGGATCTTGTCCACGTCTCCCTTGAAGTCGCTTGCTGCAATGCGGTTGTCTTTAAGCAACTGCAGGGCGCGGCTCTCGCTGACGCAGAAGTCGGCATTTTGGCTGTAGGTGAAAGGCTCCTTATAGCCGTCCACAGTGGCAATAAAGTTGAAATAGCCCTTCTTGTCGACGGTGAACATCTCGCTTTGTTCTTCCTGTGGGTTGATGGCGATGTTGACGGTGCCGCCTTCGCTGATTTGTTCGCGTGGCACATAGTCCTTGCTCAGGATGCGGAACTCAGTGCGGCGGTTCATCTGGTGGGCGGCTTCCTTCACCTCAGTATTAGGCAACTTATTGATGAAGTCTTCAGTGAGCCTCGTGCCGGCCTTGAAGGTATAACCTTTCACGGTGATGTCATTTTGAATGGTGCGCGGTACTCTTTCGCCATAGCCCTTGGCAGTCAAACGCAGCGGGTCGATGCCACGGATGATGAGGTAATCGACTACACTTTGAGCACGTTTCTGCGACAGGATGTCGTTGTGCTCGTCGGTGTCTCGAGCATCGGTGTGTGAAGCCAACTCAATGGTGATGGTCGGGTTGACTTGCAAGGTCTCAATCAGGCCTTGCAGCGAGTCTTCAAACTGAGGCTTGAGGTCCCATTTTCCCAAGTCGTAAAGGATGTCGGGCAACATGATGGGTTCCTGTGGGATGGGTTCAATGTCGTAGTCTTTCTCGATGTCCTTGCTGAACTCCAGCCCGATGGTGGTCTCTTGCGCGGTCAGGGTGAAGTAGTTGTCCTTATCGATAGTGATGTCGTAAGTCGTGTTTTTGCTGATTTGGCTGTCGCTGAAGTTGAAATAACCTTTGTCATTGGTGCGTGTCATGATGTTGGACCCGTCGCTGCCGATCAAGCGTACGGCCGCATTGCTGACATACTGCTTGGTCTTGGCATCCTTAACCGTTCCCGAGAAAGTGAACAGTACAGGCGGTTCCTCAAAATAATAGATGTTGTCTAAACCGCGGGTGTTACCACGGCTTGAAGAGATGAAACCACGTTCCTCGGTGGGATGGAAGACGATGGCAAAGTCGTCGCCCGTCGAGTTGATGGGATATTTCAGGTTACGCGGCTCTCCCCATTCGCCGGCAGTGTCCATGGAAGAAACAAAGATGTCCAAACCTCCCATGCCACCATGCCCGTCGGAGGCGAAGTAAAGTACTGTGTCGTATCTCAAGAAGGGGAAC
>DAIOUZ010000292.1:0-2139 GCA_036759285.1 Candidatus Limiplasma sp.
AACCTGATACCCTCGGCGGAGAACGGGCTTTTCAGCCGCTTCATCTTCTACGTGATGCCGACCGAAATCGTGTGGCACGACATGTTTGATGCCTCGGACGGTCCGACGGCCGATGAGCTCTTTGAGCAAATCGGCAGGGACTTCTACCAGTTCCACAAGCCGCTGACGGAACAGGCGGTGCGTTTCAGCCTGCAGCGGGAGCAACAAGGCAGGTTCAACGCCTTCTTTACGCAAGCGCAGGAGGAATATGCGGCTTTGTTCGGCAACGACATCATCGCCTCGGTGCGCCGCCTTGGGCTGATCTTCTTCCGGATTACGATGATACTGACGGTGCTGCGGCAGATGGACGAGGGCGACTTCCCGCCGCCGACAGGCGAAGGGGAACGGAAGGAGGCTGCGTTGGTGTGTGCGGATGCGGACTTCGACACGGCCATGGAGATGGTGAGGGTGCTGCTGCGGCACTCGGCCTCGGTGTTCCAAAGCCTGCCACGCAGGACGGAGCGACGCTTCAGGCAGGGCAGGCAGCAGCGCACGGAGGGCAGCCGACAGGCTTTGCTGTCGGCCTTGCCGGACACCTTCAACCGCGCAGCTTATCTTCAGGCGGCTGCCCAAATGGGCATCGGCGAGAAGACGGCGGAGCGGTACATCGCGGATTTGTGCAGGTCGGGGATGCTGGAGCACCCGGCTAATGGGCAATATGTTAAGACGAAATGAAGAGAAGAAAATCCATTTGACCATGTTCTGGTTTCACTGATGGTCAGGCTTGGCCAAATGGAAGTACATTGTGTATTAGTTAGAATCTACTATTCATCCCAAACTCTCTTTTTCATACATTTTGAAATTTTGGTTAGGGTTTCTCTCCAAGGCTCTTTTTCCATAATGTCGATATCTCCGCCAAAAGTCTTGTTCATATATAATTCATATATTTGATTGTTTCGATGCAATGTTCTGTTGTTGATAGTGGTAAATGTAGAGCACCCTGTAGCATTATCTTTCTCAAAAAAACGCAAGGTATCTCTCCTAAGGTTGCTCCATTTCAAGAGTATCAGTGCTTGTGATGCAATGAATACCTGCGCGGTGTCGGACGATTTCAAGAAGAATGACAAGATGAATTCCAGCGCCTTGGGGTGTATGCTTTGGGCGCACTCGTCGATGGCAATGGGTGTGCGGCGCCAGATGCAATCGAACAACACGATAATAAGCCGTATGGCTTCCAAAGTTCCCTCTGATTCCAAACTTTCCGGTAGCCACATCTTATCGTCTTTCCCCTCAACTTTATAGCCAAATTGCAGCTTCTGAACGGTGCGTTTGTCACTGGGGAAGCGTGAACGGTATTGCTCTTCACTCATGCGGGTCAGAAGGAAGTCTCGCTCGTCGTCAGCAATGTCGAAAGTCAGTGTATCGACCTTATAATCGCAAATGGTTGACCCCATTTCTTTCAGGATGCTGAGAAGTATTGGCTTCAGCAGGCTTTCGGTTGAACGGGAAGCCAGCATGGCGGCCAATTCGTATTTCTTCACATTCCATAAATTAGAATACTGGAAATAGGTATATACATTGCGGATGTCTTCGCATTCGAAGTTTTTACTGTCGTAAATGGAGATGACGCTTGAGTTTTTGAGAATGTTTTGGTTGATGATTTCGCGAACAGGTGCCGCGATGGAGCTGTTATTGGGGAAGTTCACCTCAGCGATGTCTTTATCCTCCGAAAAACCACGCGTGTAGATTGTTTTCTATTTTTTCTTGCCTTCTTGCCGTATCAACCGTTCCTCCGCTATGTGGTCGCGGTTCCAAGATATGAAATAGGTGTAGCGGTAACCCGCTGTATGAAACGCCACTTCTATTGCAGAAGTGGCGTTTTTTGTTTCTTCCGACAACTTGAACGTCATGTCAGGCAGCTGGTACCGTGTCGATACTTTGCTTTCTTTGCTCACGGTAATAAGCTCGTTGAGTACGGATAAACAATTCAGAAAATTGGTTTTGCCCGATCCATTGTTGCCCAATAGGAAAGCGGCTTTCAGTATCTTGGTGCCGTCAACTTCGGTCCACCAATCTTCGCCGGTCAGGGAGCCGCGGGGCTTTTCTTTTGTGGCTCGGAGGTTAAATTCGGTGCGTTCCTTGAATGAGAGGAAATTGGTG
>DAIOUZ010000293.1:0-2127 GCA_036759285.1 Candidatus Limiplasma sp.
ATCATCCGGTTGGTGTTCAACCAGCAGTTCGCTGTAGGTAACACCATGGCCAACTTCGCTGACCAAGCCGTCATCGACCCCTACCTCATCTTATCCGCACTGGTGGGCGCCGCCATTTGGGTGGCTGTCTGCACCAAAAGCGGCATGCCCATCTCCACCTCGCACGCCCTCATCGGCGGCATCATCGGAGCGGCCTGGTTCGTCAATGGCAGCAGCGTGTTGCATATGACACCGATTATCATCACCCTGGCTTTCATCGTTTTATCGCCGCTGATTGGTTTGTTCTTGGGTTTCTTTTTGGAATGTATCTTCTTGAGGATTTTCAAGAACACGGCACGAAAAAAGGTCGATAAAATCTTTAAGGTATTGCAACATTTCTCCACTGCGGCCTTCTGTATCGGTCATGGCTCCAACGACGCGCCAAAGACTATGGGTATCATCGCCGTGCTGATGGCAAGCGTGTTTACCACGCAAGGAGTCTCGCCCGAGATGAAGGCGTTCATCGGCAACTTCTACGACAGCAGTCAAGGTTTCCACATCCCTGACATCCTCGCTGTCGTCTGTTATATCATCATGTCATTGGGCATCTTGATTGGCGGCAAGAACGTCATCAAGACCATGGGGGGCGGTTTAGCCAAGATTACACCCATACGCGGCTTCTCGGCTGAGTTTGCAGGAGCCACCACCTTGATTGCCACCTCGTTCATGGGCATCCCTGTCAGTACCACGCACACCATCACAGGCGGTGTCATCGGCGTGGGTCTCACCGACGGCATGAAGTCAGTGAAATGGGTCACGGCCAAACGCATTGTCCTTTCCTGGATCCTCACTATCCCAGTGCCGCTGGTCATCGGCGGTTTGCTCAACCTGTTGTTTAACCTCTTAGTCAAGTAACGCCATGAGTCTCAACAGTTTCTTCCAGTTTTTCGTCCCGAAGGAAAAGAAGTTCTACCCGCTATACATACAGCAGGCCGCCTATATCGAAAAAGCATCAAAGTTGCTGTATAGAATGATTAACGAGACTGATTTACAGCAGCTTGAAGAGTTGAAAAAGGAAATCAAGACTTGCGAAACCGGTGGTGATGACGTGTTGCGCGACTTCTACACGCAGCTTTTCAACACAGTATTGACACCTTTCGAACGTGAAGATGTACACGAGCTCGCCGAAATGATGGATACCTTCCTCGACCGCATCGACGACTCGGCCAACATCATCCTCACCCGTCGCTTCACCGACGTTGACGAAGACCTCACCACCATGACGGAAAACATCATGTTTGCCGCTGAAAGCCTATGTAGCATCTGCCGTGACCTCGAATTAATGAACAAAAACGGGAAAAGCAAGGAAATCAGTCGTTTATGTCAAGAAATCAAAACCATAGAGCACGACAACGACGAGCTCTATGGCAACTATATCCATAAACTCTTCAATCAAAATTATAGCCTTACAGAGATCATCAAGCGCAAGGACTTGGTTCAAGTGCTTGAAAACACCACTAATTCTGCGAAATATATATCGGATAAAGTTAGGAGCATTATCAGCAAACTATAATAACGCGGCGTTTCGACAGGCTCAACGACCGTTCGGGTCCCTGAGCCTGTCGAAGGGCCAGACAAAAACAAAACACCATGAGACAAATCATCAACAGCCTGTTAGACAACGACCTATACACCTTCAGTGTGTGCTATGCCTACTTGCAGAAGTTCCCTCGCGCCATGGGACAATACACCTTTGTCGACCGCAACAACACGGTCTATCCCAAAGGCTTCGCCGAGAAGTTGCGCGAGCAGTTTGACCTCTACGGCAACATCAAAATCACCGACGAGGAAGTACGTTTCATGAAACGGAAATGCTACTACTTCCCGCTGTGGTTCTTCACTTTCCTGAAAGGCTTCCACATGCGGCCCTCTGAGGTCGAGGTGAGCCAAGACGAGGAAGGACATCTGCATATCACCGTCACGGGACTGTTGTGGCGCACCGTCTTTTGGGAGATGCCCATTTTGTCTACCGTCTCTGAACTGATGCATGAACTCAGAGGTGAGTTTGAACATTACGACGCTCAGAAGGAATATGAAAAGTCCTACGCCAAAGGCATCCGCCTCATCGGCAATGGCGTGAAGTTCAGC
>DAIOUZ010000294.1:0-2060 GCA_036759285.1 Candidatus Limiplasma sp.
AGCCTTATTTCCTTGATAAGATGAGTGAAGCCAACCGCGAACAGATGGACAAGCTGCTGGGCACCGTCTGGGGTCAAATCCTCCAAGGCATCAGCCAAAGCCGCAACATCAGCGTGGAGCAACTCAACCAGATTGCCGACAACCTTGACACTTATTTCAATGCGGCCAAAGCCTTGGAATATGGTTTGGTCGACAACCTGTACTACAAAGACCAAGTTTTGGACGAGCTGAAAGGTCTGACAGGCAGCAACAAAAGCATCAATGCCGTGGGCAATGCCAATTATGCCAAGTCGTTCAAAGATAAGAGCGTCAGCAAGAACGAGGTGGCCGTCATCTATGCTTCGGGCCAAATCTTCGATGGCAAGGGCAACGAGGACCAGGCCATCTATTCCGAAAACCTCTCCAAGACCATTCGCAAAGCCCGTGAAGACGAAAACGTGAAAGCTGTCGTGCTTCGCGTCAATTCTCCTGGTGGCAGTGCAGTAGCCTCCGCTATCATCGGCCGCGAACTCGATTTGACCAAGGAAGTGAAACCTGTTATCGTCTCGATGGGCAACTACGCCGCTTCGGGAGGTTACTGGATTTCGGCCAAAGGCGACTACATTTTTGCCGACCCCACCACCCTCACCGGTTCCATCGGCGTGTTCGGCACCTTCCCGAACGCGAAGGGCTTTTTGAATGATAAGGTGGGCCTGACCTTCGATGTGGCCAAGACCAACGAGAATGCCGAGTTCCCCAACTTCACCGAACCGCTCACTGAGTTCCAATATGGCAAACTGCAGGAAATGGTGGTGAAGACCTACGATGACTTCACCAAGCGTGTGGCTGAAGGTCGTGGCTTGACTCAGACCTATGTCGACAGCATCGGACAAGGCCGCGTGTGGGCTGGCGCTGATGCCATTAGTCTCGGCCTCGTCGACAAGCTGGGTGACATGGAAGATGCAATCGCTTATGCTGCTGAGAAAGCCAACTTGGGCGGCGACTACAAGGTGACCGAATGGCCCAAGCAAAAGGACTACTTCACTCGTATCATGGAATCCATAAACGGCAACGGCTCCGACCAACTCGATGCCGCCATGAAACAGAGACTCGGCGTATATTACGACTACTTCAAAGGCTTGGACAACCTTCAGAAGAACACAGGCATCCAGGCTAGGTTGCCGTTTGATATGATTATTGAATAATAAAAAACGGGGCCAAGCCCCGTTTTTTATTTATCATACTCTGCTAAAACCTCTTCCCGCTCCATCTGCTTCTCGCCCCAGTCGTCCATCAAGGCTTGGAGTTCCTCTTTCTTCTTGCCGTAAGCCCAATACCAATCGTTGTCGATCTTGATGTCGGGATGTTGGTCGGGGTTAGCCATGATGTTATCTTGTTCGGCTAATTCGGCTTCGAGTTTTTCTATGGCGGTTTCCAGGCGTTGGATTTCCTTGTCGACCTTGCGCAGCTTGGCATCAATTTGTTTCTTGCGCTCGTAATTGATCTTGTTTTGCGATTGCGGCACCACCTCTTGCACCTTAGTTTGCTTGGCGGCAATCTCCAGCTCCTTCAAGTGGTTGAGGTTTTTCTGCTCCAAGAAGTCGTAGATGTCGCCGATGTATTCCTTGATGTTGGGCTTTCGGAACTCATAGACCTTGTTGGTCAGGCCTTGCAGGAAGTCACGGTCGTGGGAAACGATGATTAATGTGCCGTCGTATTGGATTAAGGCGTTTTTCAGGATGTCCTTTGAGAGCATGTCCAAATGGTTTGTCGGCTCGTCCAAGACCAACAGGTTGGTCGGAAAGAGCAGCATCTTGGCCAAGGAGAGACGGGCTTTCTCGCCGCCCGAGAGCACTTTCACCTTTTTGTCGATGTCGTCGCCACGAAAGAGGAAGGAACCCAACAAGGCCTTTACCTTCAGGCGCATATCGCCCACGGCCACATCGTCCAAAGTCTCGAAGACAGTCTTGTTCATGTCAAGCATGTCCTGTTGGTTCTGGGCATAATACCCAATCTTGACCTCGTGGCCGAGTTTCACCTCGCCTTCGTGGTCGAGCACGCCACAGATGATTTTCGACAAG
>DAIOUZ010000295.1:0-556 GCA_036759285.1 Candidatus Limiplasma sp.
ACCGAAAGAGCTGGCATTTTTGTAGAGCGAAGCATCGGTATAACGCTTGTAGTTGTTGCTGTAGAACATTCGGCTCGCCACGGCTTCTCCGTAACCGCCGAGTGTTAACCTGCTTTGTTTAGTCTGTGTTGTATCGGTTTGTGTTTGGACTGCCTGAGCCTTCGCCTCGTGCGTCCCCATTGACATAATTGCTGAGACCAATACGACACATCTTAATAGATGTTTCATAAAATAGACTGTTTATATTAATTATAGATTCAGTCTATCGAATACCATCATTTTACCATTGCAAAATTACAGCCATCCGTTTATGCGGGCAATCCCCATTTTTTATGATTTTCAATCGATTTATTCACTATTTGTTGTTATGTCACTCAGGTTTCGCAAATATCAAGGTGAAACAATGCAATAGTTTTTAATCTGCAACCGAGTTGCACTCTAATACCTGTACTTTTGCACCGAAAATTAAAAACCGAAAAAGATTATGACAGACAAAATGGATCCTCATGCACCATCTTCTGCGAAGACAAATATACTGTTCGCGATGAGTGAATTC
>DAIOUZ010000295.1:566-1867 GCA_036759285.1 Candidatus Limiplasma sp.
AAAATTAAAAAATCCTACAAGTTTAGCAAGAAGTTCTATGACGATGCGCTCACGCAGAGCAAATGGTGGAGCCGCCTATATTTCAAGCTGTTGTGGGGAGGAGTCGATGACAACGAGATTGCCGGCAAGGTGGTTGGTTATATCCCCGAAGACTTCTCAGGGCGACTGCTTGACGTTCCTGTTGGCACTGCCGTGTTCACGACGGAGAAGTACACACGCCTTACCCAAGCCAAGATATCATGTTTGGACTACAGTCATGACATGCTTGAACAAGCTGAAAAGCGGTTCCGAGAGTCTGGCATTGCCCACATCAAGACGCTGCAAGGCGATGTGGGATCGCTGCCTTTTGATGACTGCACATTTGACATCGTGCTCTGCATGAACGGATTTCATGTGTTTCCCGACAAGCCCAAGGCCTACGCCGAAATACTCCGCACATTGAAAACGGGCGGTGAACTGTTGGCATGCTTTTATGTATCTGGTGAGAAAAAGACCGCCGACTGGCTCGCCAAGACGGTCATGACCCGCATGGGATGGTTCACCCCGCCATTTGATACAGCCGATGATGTGAGACGCCGATTGGAGCCTTATTACGACATTCTTGATTTCCAAGTGGAAGGAGCCATGCTCTTATTCAGGGCAAGGAAGAAGGGATAAATTGCAGACTTAACAAAATCATTAAAATTTATAGGGCGTGTCCGCCTGACACTTTAATGACTTGTCCCGTGATCAATCTTGCCTGCTCACTTGCCAGGAACAGGATGGTTTCGGCGATATCTTCGGGTTGAATCAATTGGCCCATGGGTATTAACGGAATCACAGCTTTCTCCAAATTATCGTCAATCCAACCCGTTTGCGTGGGACCCGGTGCTACACAATTCACCGTAATTCCATACTTCGCTACTTCAAGTGCGATACTACGGGTGAGCGCTTCCAGAGTTGCTTTACTTGCCCCATAGGTGATTTGGCCCGCAAAGATTTGTGCCGCGTCAGTGGAGATATTGATGATTCGGCCGTGCTTGCTGCGTTGCCTGACCAGCTCCCTCATCATCAGGATGCTGCCTCGAACATTGACGGCAAAAGTATCATCAATCACATTTTGTGTGATTTTTTCTATTGTGTCAAAGCCATTCTCATCATCTACCGCCGCATTGTTGACAAGAATATCAATTCTTCCATATCTATTGATTGCGGTCGAATAGATTTCCTTTACGGCACCCTCGTCAGAAATATCGCTTTCTATTATCATATAGTCAGCATTCATTTCCTTGAGTTTGCTCTCTACAATAACCGCATTCCCT
>DAIOUZ010000296.1:0-1850 GCA_036759285.1 Candidatus Limiplasma sp.
ATCTCCATCGGCTTGGCCGAAATCATCGATAGTATGGCGCAGTTCGATGTGGTGTCGCGCCTCGACAGCCCTGAACATCTCTCCGAAAAGATTACAGCCACCGATGCCAACTTGTTGATTATCGACCCTGCGCTATTGGGCTTTCACAACAGGGAGTTCCTATCGCAGTTGGGCAAAGAACACCCACAACTCACCATCATCGCCTTGGCGACTTCCTATCTTGACCATTCCATGCTGACACCTTACCATGGCATCATCGAAATCAACGACACAAAGTCGAAGATTATCAGCAAGATGAATGAGTTTGCACAGAGCGAAGGCACGAAAAATGCCGACGATGTGGAGCTGTCGAAACGTGAGACCGATGTGCTGGTGGCTGTCGCCAAAGGCATGATGAACAAAGAGATTGCCGACCAGATGAACATCTCCATCCACACCGTCATTTCGCACCGCAAAAACATCACCCGAAAGACGGGAATCAAGTCGGTTTCAGGCCTTACCGTTTATGCCTTGCTGAACAACCTGATTGATGAAAAGGACTTGATTTAAAGCAGTACTTGTATTATCTTTGCCAATATTTTCAAAAGCGATTATTATGGAAACCAGAAAACACATAGCAGCGGAGAAACTGAATTGCGGCACCCACAACTGCGCCCAAGCCGTCATTTGCACTTACGCCGACTTGATTGGCATTGATGAAGAGACTGGTCGGAACTTAGGTAATGCCTTTGGTGCGGGCATGGGCACCATGGAAGGCACCTGTGGCGCTCTCGTTGGGGCTGGCATCGTCTTGGGTTTGGCCACCAAAGACAAGGCAAAGGCTAGGAAAGCCATGAGGCAGGTCATGACCCAGTTCCAGCAGCGCAATGGCGCCACACAATGTAAGATGCTAAAAGGTGTCGGCACGGGTGTCATCCTCCGCGAATGCACTGGCTGCGTGGCTGATGCGGCGGCGTTGTTGGAGGAACAGTTGGAGGCGTAGTCTGCTAATTGTTCGCTTTTTTCTTTTTCTTTGCTCGCACAATCTCGTATGAATTGGCGACCAGCTCTTTCATCAGTTCAGTTTCAATGACTTGCACCTCCAAACCTATCCAATATTTGGCATTGAAGTGGTTGTCAGGTGGACATATTCCTTTGGTGGTTTCCAAAAGCTCAGGGATGCGCTCAGCTTGGCATTTCACAATGACGGTCCTGAAGTCGTCGATGTCGCAATAACAAAACGTGTGACCGTTGACATAAAAGGCCAGCACCGAGTCGCCACCTGGCATCTTGGCGAAGGGCAACTTTTCCTCAACATCGCCTAATGAAAGGCAGAATTCACGAAAGGCTTCAATATTCATGGCTGCAAAACTACAAAAAAAACCGCAGTCCGAAAACCACGGCTGTTCACTTCCCAAACTTTAGTCCTTCCACCTCGCACACGCTGCCGTCGGGTTGGGTGCAAACGGGGATGAAAGCGAAACTCCAGCGCAATCCCTTATAGGTCTTCGGCACACGGAGTTCCACGTGGTTTTCGCCTTTTGTCAAGTGAAGCTTGGCCGGTTGGCGCATCCAGTAGAGTTGCTCATCGGTGAAGGGCTCTTCCTCCTCAGGTTTGCCCCAGGTGTTGAAATGGTAGTTGTATTTTTCGGATTCGTTCCAAGGCCGTGGCGGCAAAATCTCGGTGCCGTTCACGAAACACTGGCAACCGCCTTCCCAACGACCTTGTGCCCCGATGCCGTAGCCGTTGCGGTTGGAGCGTGCGGGCGTGCAGAAGCCTATCCACGCCTCAATGTCCATGTCGCGCTCGGCGATGAGGACGGTTTGGGCAACAGCCAAAGCCGTGTCGCCTATGGTACTCTGGTGCGCCA